>JACDBF010000270.1 GCA_013695055.1 Actinomycetota bacterium | reverse complement strand
GCGCCAGCTTCGAGCTCGTTCACAAGTCCCTCGCCGCCGGGCTTCCCGTGCTGTGTGCGGTGTCGGCGCCGAGCAGTCTCGCGGTCGACGCGGCGACGGCGTTTTCGATGACGCTGATTGGGTTCCTAAGAGGTGATCGCTTCAACGCCTACTCGGGCTTCGAGCGCATTGCTCGGGCGGGGGGCAGTGGGCCGGCGGCGCCGGAGGTGAATGCCTAAAGCTATCGGCCGTTCGCGCCGATAGAACCAATCGGAGGCACCCGCCTCCACGAAAAGGCAAACCCGCCGCGAGGTGGGGACGCAAAGCAAGGGGCCTCTGTGAGAGGCAGCCCGGCCGTCGAATGGAGAAGCCGTGAGTGCCCAAGAAATGATCCTCTCGTTGTCCCCCCTCTTGAATCTGGTGGCCGTCGCCGCCGGCCGGCCCACCCTTTTGCCGTTTGATTCGCCCGTAGAGGGCGAGCACGATGTGGAGGCGCTCTAAAGGACGCTCCTCTCACATGCCCCGGGGAGCCGGGGCGCCGGGTCCCTCCCCGGAAACTCGAAGGAAAAGAAGCGGCCACCACCCCCGGGCCGCTTCTTTTCGTTAGAGGGACAGTGCAGCCAGCACCGAGGCAGCGAGCGCGTCGTCGTCGGCGGGAGCAACAGCTCGCAAGTCGATGAGAAGCCTGTCGTCCTCGATCCGAGCGATCACGGGCCCGTCTCCCGTCCGCAGAGCCCGCTCCAGCTCGTCGACGCTCCGCTCGGGATGAACGAGGGCAACCGCCCACGACCCGATGTCTTCGCCGGGCAGCGAACCCCCGCCCGTCACGGCCCGGGAGGCGATCGCCTCGATCTTGACGCCTTGATCTGTCAGGGGCGCGAGTCGGCCGGCAAGCGCGCGCGCTCGGCCCTCGAGGGATTCGAGCGACGCCGTGGCCATGCGCCACAGGGGTAGCTCGTCGAGCGTTCCTCTGAGCAGTATCTCGAATGTCGCCTCGAGGGCGGCGAGCGTCATCTTGTCGACCCGCAATGCCCGTAGGAGCGGATGACGGGCCAGCGCGTCGATCAGCTCGGAACGGCCGACGATCATCCCGGCTTGAGGCCCGCCAAGCAGCTTGTCCCCGGAGAAGGTCACGATGTCGGCGCCGTCGGCGACGGCCGCCTCGACGGTCGGCTCGCGCTCGAGCCACCGAGCGCGTGGCGGCGAATTGATCAAGCCTGATCCAAGGTCGTTGATGAACAGCACTCCACGGCCACGGGCCAGGCGAGCGAGGGCGCGCGCCTCGACTGCGGCGGTGAAGCCGAGCATCTTGTAATTGGACGGGTGGACCTTGAGAATGGCGCCTGTTTCCGGACCGATCGCACGCTCGTAGTCGATGAGGTGAGTGCGGTTGGTCGTGCCGATCTCTTTGAGCCGCGCTCCCGACGCGGATAGAACGTCCGGAATCCGGAACTCACCGCCTATCTCAACGAGCTCGCCGCGCGAGATGATGACCTCCCGGTCTTGGCACAATCCTTTGAGAGTCAACAGCAGAGCGGCCGCGCAATTGTTGACTACAAGAGCCGATTGAGCGCCAGTCAAAGCCACCAAGGGCGCGCGGGCGTGCGCGTAGCGACTGCCCCTTCGGCCGGCGTCGATGTCGTACTCAAGATTGGAGTAGCCGGACGCAACACGTCGTACGGCCTTCATCTGCACCTCCCCTAGAGGGGAGCGCCCGAGATTCGTGTGAATCAACACGCCTGTGGCGTTGATGATCTTCGACAGTCGCGCCCGCGAACGCGTCTCGAGCAGCCGGGCCGCGTCGCTCTCGATCTCCTCGAACGACAGGCTCTCGCCTGCGCGTACTCGCGCGCGCGCTCGGTCGACCGCCAGCCGGGCCACCGCGGTCGCGATCGGCGGGGGAGGCGCATCGGGGCCCAGGGCTCGCACCACCCGCTCGACCGAGGGAAGAGATCGCAGTCGACGAGAGACGCCGTCGTCGCCGGCGGAGGTCACCTCAGGGGTTGTAGTCGAGAATGCGCCGACGCATGGCTTCTTGGATCGCCGACACGCGGTTGTTCACATGCAGCTTCGAGTAGATATTGGCGACGTGTGTGGTTACGGTTCGCTCTGAGATAGACAGCCGGCTGGCGATCGTCTTGTTCGGAAGACCCTGGCTCATGAGCTGCAGGATCTCTCGTTCGCGCGGTGTGAGGGGTTGGAAGACCTCGGCGAGCTCGGCCCTTTGGTAGGTCTGGAACTCGGTGAGCATGCGCGACGCAAGGGAGGGATCAAGCAGGGCCTCGCCCTGAGCAACGGCTTTGACCGCCTGCACGACCTCGTCGAGCTCGGCCGTCTTGAGCAGGTAGCCCGAGGCTCCGGCCTTCAGAGCGTCGAAGACGAACTGTTGCTCGTCGTGGCCGGAGAGCACCACGACGCCAACGTTTGGAAAGGCGTTCTTGATCTCACGAGTCGCCTCGATGCCGTCCTTGGTGGGCATGATAACGTCGATGATGACGACGTCAGGCTCGGCGGTCTCGACCGCTTGAAGAGCCTGGGAGCCATCGGAGGCCTCTCCCACGACCTGAATGTCGCCTTGGCTCTCGAGCATAGTCTTGATCCCTCGGCGCAACAGATCGTGATCGTCGATAAGGACCACTCGGACCGGCTCTGACGCGCTCATGAGTGGATGATAGACGCCTGAGCAGGGGGCTCTGCGATTTGTCGCCAAAATTGATATTCAAGTGATCGTGACGCCCGTCGAATATCCGAAGATGGCTACTGGTAATCTCTGGGTGAGGCCGTCCGGCGCCGTTGCCGGGGGCTTGGCTTTGTGCGTCCTCGCAACCTCGTTGGCCCTGTCCGTCGTGGGGGCCCCGCCGGCCGCGGCCTATCCCTTTCGACGCACGCTGTCGAGCGGAAGCCGGGGGCCGGATGTGCGCGCTCTTCAGGTGCGAGTCTCCGGCTGGTTCTCCAAAGCCAATCAGACGCGCCTGTCGCTCAACGGTCGCTTCGGCGCGCGCACGGTTCGGGCGGTCTCCGCCTTCCAACGGCATTACGGTCTCACGGTCGATGGCGTCGCCGGAGCGTCCACGTTCTCAGCTCTTGCCTCGCTTCAGGACAGAAACGGCTCGACCGAGCACTTCAACTGGGGTGAGTTCGTTCAGAACCACAATTCCGCATGCGGTTCGCAAGCGAACGCGTACGCAGGGACATTCGGCGGCGGCAAAGTGCCGGCAAAGAGGGTCAAGAGGAATGTGCGCCGCCTGATGTGGCGTTTGGAGGCCGTCCGCGCCAAGGGTGGCAGTAACGGGATCGGCATCAACTCCGGTTTCAGGAGCGTCAAGTACAACGACTGCATCGGAGGGGCGGGCCTGTCCCAGCATCTCTACGGCACCGCCGCCGACAATCGCATGGCCACGGTCAAGAACCGAAGAGAGCGCAAGCTCGCTAAGCACAGCCAGCTCTCCGGCATCGGATGCTACGCCTCACTCAGCCACAACCATTTCGACTTGCGTGTCAACAACAAAGACCTCGCCGTGGCCCGCTTCTGGTGGTGGCCACAGAGAGATTCCCAGGGCCGTGACCTCGACTCCGAAGGCCGCCCGTGCTTCGGCGAGAAGGCGAGAGCAACGGCCGCCGGGGCTGGGACCACGCCGACCGCGCTGGCTGCCGTTCGGTCGGGGATGCCCGGCGCGGGATCCCTCATGCCGTCGGCTCGAGAGGTGCGCGCGTTCGAGCTGGCCGGCGAGCCGGACGACCTCAACGGCGGGGATTGACCTTTTCGGCGGGGCGACTCGCAGGGCTTTCCCTGGTTGCTCTGGTCGCCGGAGGCATCCTCTATGTGGCCGCAGATGGGCCCCGTTCCACCTCTGGATCCTTGCCTGCCGGGGCTCCAAGTCCCCCCGCGTCAACGCAACCGGCTTCGGTGCTGTACCTCGATGATTCCTCTCTGAGGCGCTTCGTCATCGACGGCGGCGAGGTAGCGACCGTCGGCAAGCTCGAGGCATCGCGAGCGGTCGCACAGGGAGGCCGCATCGCGTACGTCGGGTCCGGCACCCCGGAGGAAGGCGATTTTCTGGCCCGGCCCGAGCTCCACCTGTGGACTTTGGAGTCCAACAGCGACAAGGAGCTGGGGCC
>JACDBF010000246.1 GCA_013695055.1 Actinomycetota bacterium | reverse complement strand
TGGCCTCCCGAATCACGGGCTTCGTGCGCGTGGTCGTTGTTGCCGCCGTAATGGGCACGACCTTTCTCGCAAACACCTATCAGACCGCCAACACCGCCCCGAATGTGCTCTTCGAGCTCGTGGCGGCAGGCGTTCTCACGTCGGTGTTCGTTCCGACCTTCGTCGACTACCTCGTCAAGGGGGAACGAGAACAGGGCTGGGAAGTTGCCAGCATCCTCACCTCCGTTGCACTCGTAGCCTTGACCGGACTGGCGGTGATCCTCGCACTGGCTGCGCCCCTGGTCATGCGCGTGCTCACCCTCAGAGTGAGCGATCCTTCACTGAGAGCCCAGGAGATCGCGCTGGGCGCAGGCTTCCTGCGGCTGTTCGCGCCGCAGATCGTCTTTTACGGCGCGGGAATGATCATGACGGCAGCGTTGCATGCGCATCGTCGCTTCGGTTTGGCGGCGGCCGCACCTATATTCAACAACGTAGTTGTTATCGGCGCGTATCTCGCTTATGCGGTGATGCGCGCGGGTCGCCCCCCGAGCGTCACCACGATCACCGGGGGGGAGATCGTTGTGCTCGGCGCCGGAACGACGCTTGGAGTTGTGGCGATGACCTTTTGTCTCGTCCCGCAACTCAAAGACCTCGGATGGAGGTATAGGTGGAGCTTTCACCCTTCGCACCCTGCTGTCCGCAAAGCCGCCCGGCTCGGCGTGTGGGCTTTGGGCTACGCGGGCGGCTATCAGGCAAGCCTGATCGTCGTGCTGCTGCTCGCCAATCGCGTGCGAGGAGGGGTCGCGGCCTATCAATGGGCCTACACGTTCTTCTACGTTCCTCACGCCGTGCTTGGGGTCGCCATTTTCAACGTCTTGTTTCCGGCAATGGCAGAGCATGCATCGATGCGCGATCGGGAGGGTTTCGCCGCCCGGCTCCAGGATGGCTCGGACATGCTCGCGTTCATGCTCTTGCCGGTAAGTCTTTTCGTGCTGGTCGGAGCAGGCTTGATCTCTCAGGTGACTCTCCAGTTCGGCGTCATGTCGGGAGGAGGGGTCGCACTTGTGGGGCGCGTGCTCGCCGCGTTCGCCATCGGTCTCCCCGCCTACTCGGCTTTCCTCGTTTACACGCGCGCCTTTTATGCGCTCGGGGACACGAAGACTCCGGCCCTGGTCAACGCGGCCACTGTGGCGATAGCGGGCGTGCTCGGCGCGATTCTGTTCGCCATGGCGGATGATCGTTGGGCGGTGCCGGGCTTGGCGCTCGGGCACTCCGCCGGCTTTACGATCGGTCTCGCCTTCATGACGCGCTCCTTCGCCCGCCGCAGCCCTGCAGGCGCCGGCGTGCGGCTCACGCGATCGTTGCGCCGATCGGTGATGGGGGCGGCTCTGGCCGGTGCTGTCATGGCGGCAACGCGCACGTTGCTGCCCGCGGGCTCGAGGCTGGAAGCCCTGACCAGCTTGTCGATCGTCGCCTTAGCCGGCGCTTTGACATATTGGCTGCTCATGCGCGCCCTCGGATCTCCCGAGCTCCAGCGCGTGAGCGCGCTCATCGGCAAGGAACGCTCGTGACGCGCAAGGTGCTGGAGGTGATGGGCGGTTCGACCGGAGGCATAGCGAGACATGTAGCGGCAATCGTCGAGCATCTGGATGGAATCGATGAGTTGTGCATCGACATAGCGGCTCCACCCGATCTGCAGGTTCCCATGCCCAAGCCCATCTATCCGATCGCGATTCCCGACGGCCCGGTGCGGGGGCATGGGGGAGCGATAAGAAGACTTGGGTCGCTCGTCAGAGCTGGTTCCTATGACGTCGTTCACGCGCACGGACTACGCGCGGGCATCGACGCAGGCGTCGCTGCGCGCGGTCGCGCGAACAGGATTGCCACCGTCCACAACCTGATTCTGGACGGCGCGTCCGGGAAGCTGAAGACCGTTTTGTATCGTCGTGCCGAGGCGTTGGTGGTCGCCCTGAATGAGCGCGTGCTCGCGCCTTCCAAGGAGATCGCGGCGCAACTCGAGGCGCGCGCTCCTCGCCTGTCCGAGAGGATAGAGACCCTGCATCTCGGCGCCGGCACGCCTTCCGTGCCCGCCGTCTCCGCGGCCGCCATCAGGGACGAGCTGGGGGTGGGTCCCGGACGGACTCTCGTCGTCACGGTGGCGAGGCTCGCTCCGCAGAAGGCTCTCCACGTCCTGCTCGACGCGCTTGCGCTGATGGATTCCGACGTAAGGCTGACGGTCGTGGGGGATGGCCCTTTAGCCGGAGAGCTAAGAGAGCGCGCCCGCAGGGCAGGGATCGAAACGAGAGTGCGGTGGGTCGGATACAAGGATGACAGCACGTCTTACATTGCCGCTGCAGATGTCTTTGTTTTGTCTTCGGTTTGGGAGGCGTGCTCGCTTGCGGCCCAAGAAGCGATGTCGCTGGGCGTGCCGGTCGTGTCCACCGCTGTCGGGGGAATGCCCGAGCTCATCGCCGACCGAATCTCGGGACGGCTCTCGCCGTCCGGGGATGCGCGGGCGCTGGCGACCGCGATCTCCGACGTGCTCTGCTCACCGTCGGACGCGCGCCGTTACATCGAGGCCGCGCGCGAACATCTCGCGCATGAGTTTTCGCCCGAGCAAATGCTTGCTCGATTGCGGTCGGTCTATCTAGAAGACGCGTTCGGTGCGTAGGCTGCTGTGCGCCGCCGCCTTGGTCGTTGTAATCGTCGGCGCGTCGTCGCCCGCGGAGGCGCAAGAGGACTGTGCTCGGGCGGTGATATTCGCCGTGCCCGGCGTTCTTTGGAGCGACATCGAGGCGGCGCGGCCGCCGCACCTGCTGGAGGCTTTGAGAGATGGAGCCGCCGGATCCATCTCGGTGCGGACGGCGGGACCCTCCACCTCTGAGGCGTCGGGCTTTGCCACCATCGGGGCCGGGAGCAGAGTCGCTACGGGCGCCGTGTCGGGAACAGCATCCGCAGCCGCAGCCGCAGCCGGAGCCGGAGCCGGAGCCGCCCTCCTCGAAACGCTGGCGGTGACCGGCCTAGACGAGTTGCGCGATCTCGCGGCGAGCGGCGGATACGACGCTCGCCCCGGCGCGCTGGGGGCGGCGATCGATTCAACTACCGCAGCGGTAGGCAACTCGAATCCGGGAAAGGGTTTGCGAGCACCTCTGCGGTTGGGAAGCCCGGTGTTGCTGGCCGCGATGGACGAGTCGGGAACGGTTGAGAGTGCGGCGATCGGAGACGAGCTTCTCGTGAAGGACCAGGGGGCTCCCTTCGGCGTGCGCACGGATCCGGACGCAGCCCAGGACGCGGTGACGCGCTCGTTGGAACGGTCTTGCGGGCTGACGGTGGTGACCGAAGGCGACCTCGTCCGAGCCGATCAGGAGGCCTTTTTAAGGGCGACGCCTCGCTCAGGAGCCCTTCGGGTTTCGCTGCTGGCCGCCGACGCATTGTTGGGAGAGGTTCGGAAGCTGCTCGACGACGACGATCTGCTCGTCATCGTGTCGCCGACATCGAGGCTGTCCTTGCCGCAAGCCCATCTGGGCATCGCAATAGCCGTCGGGCCGGAGTTCTCTCCGGGGTCGTCGCTGCAATCGGCTTCGACTCGCCGGGCGACGCTCGTTACTCTGCCCGACGTCGCTCCGACCATATTGGAGCATCTCGGCGTCCGGCGTCCTTCGTTTATGACGGGCCGGCCCTTCTTCGCGATGGGGGCCGGCTCCAACCGCATCCAGAACGCAATCGAGCTCGATCGCGAATCGGTATTCGTGGACGCCGCAGGCGTCGGAATAGTAAGAGGGTTTCTCGCTTACGCGCTGACCTTCTATTTGGTGGCGGCCGCCGGCGCATACAGAGCCGCTCATGGCCACCGGATGCTCGGTCCCGCGCGCGTTCTCGAGCTTCTCGCGCTGTCCGTGGTGGCTTTCCCTCTCGCCACCTACCTAGCGGGAATGTTTCAGGGTCATCTGTTGGGCTTCGTGGGTTTCCTTTCGGCCGTGGTTGCGATCGATCTAGCGTTGGTCATTGCAGCTCTGGTCTGCGCGCGCGAT
>JACDBF010000347.1 GCA_013695055.1 Actinomycetota bacterium | reverse complement strand
CCGGAACGCCCCCGGAGCTGATTGTCGATGCGCCGCGACTCATGGCGCTCGGTTCCGAGGACGTAGAGGCCGCCGGCCTCCACGACCTCGTCGCGATCAGACGCGCACTGCTTCTCGAATCGCTCGAGCAAGGGAACAAACTGGGCCTCGTAATCCGACTGCTGTTCGTCGGTCAAGAGTCCCAGCATGTAGGCGTCGTTGTCCCAGCCCAAAGCCGCCATCTCCGCCCGGGCCACCCCCTCGGCATTGCCACCCAAGATGATGTCGACACCTCGCCCGGCCATGTTGGTGGCTACCGTCACAGCGGAAGAGCGGCCGGCTTGAGCGATGATTCCGGCCTCTTTCTCGTGCTGCTTGGCGTTCAACACCGTGTGGTCGATGCCCCTCTTGCTGAGGACGCGCGAAAGATGCTCAGACTTCTCGATGGACACCGTGCCCACAAGCACCGGCTGCCCTCGCACCGAGCGCTCCGCGATGTCGTCGGCCACCGCCGTCCATTTGGCGTCCACAGTCTTGTAGATGAGGTCATGCTCGTCGGCCCTGATCATTGGCTGATTGGTGGGTACCTCGGCGACATCGAGCTTATAGATGTGCCCGAACTCGGCCGCCTCGGTCCTCGCCGTACCGGTCATACCGGCGATCTTTTCGTACATGCGAAAGTAGTTCTGCAGGGTGACCGTCGCAAGCGTCTGGTTCTCTTCTTTGACGCGCACGCCCTCCTTGGCCTCGATGGCCTGATGAAGTCCTTCTGAGTAACGGCGGCCGGGAAGGATACGACCCGTGAACTCGTCGACGATCTTTACTTCGCCATGCTGCACGACGTACTCGACATCCCGTTTGTAGAGCTCTTTTGCCTTGAGCCCGACTTCCAGTTGGTGGACCATGTCGATGTTGACGTGATCGTAGAGGTTCTCTACTCCGAGAATCTCTTCGACGCGCGCCACTCCCTCTTCACTCACTGCAATCGTGCGCTTCTTCTCGTCGACCTCGTAATGCTCATCTCGTTTGAGCCGCGGCGCGATGCGCGCGAACTGCTGGTACCACTTGGTCGATTCTTGTGCGGCCCCCGAGATGATGAGTGGCGTCCTCGCTTCGTCGATCAGAATGGAGTCCACCTCGTCGACGACCGCGAAGTAGTGAGCGCGCTGTGATACCCGTTCGAGCTCTGTGACCATGTTGTCGCGCAGGTAGTCAAATCCGAATTCATTGTTAGTGCCGTAAGTCACATCGGCCGTATACGCCGGCCTTCGTTCCTGTGGCGCCATGGTGGTCTGGATCAAGCCCACGTCAAGACCGAGGAACCGGTAGATCTGACCCATCCACTCGGAGTCTCGCTTAGCGAGATAGTCGTTGACGGTAATGACGTGAACACCCCGGCCCAACAACGCATTGAGGTAGACGGCGAGCGTCGACGTCAGCGTCTTTCCCTCACCCGTCCTCATCTCTGCTATCCATCCGTAGTGAAGCGCGGCGCCACCCATCAATTGCACGTCGAAGTGCCGCTGTCCGATAACGCGGCGCGCCACCTCGCGTACGACCGCGAAGGTCTCGCCCATGAGCTCATCGAGGGCGGCCCTGCGCTCCTCGAGGCCCTCGTGCTGGTCGAGGCGCGCCTTGAACTCACCCGTCTTGGCGCGCAGGCCGGCGTCGTCGAGGCCCTGCATCTCGCCTTCTAGAGAATTGACGACGGGCACCACCGCTTCGAGCATCTTGATCTTCTTGCCCTCGCCGGCGCTCAGGATCTTGCGGAATACGCTCATACGGCCATTATTGCAGCGCCTGAAATCATGGGAGACGAGGAGTTACTTGATGTCGAGCAGCTTCTCACGGACGGCGTAGACGACCGCCTCCATACGCGAGTGCAGGTGAAGCTTTTCGAGGATGTTGCGGACGTGATTCTTGACGGTGTTCTCAGAGATGAACAGCTCTGCGCCGATGTCCCGGTTATTCATGCCCTTGGCCACCAGCTTTAGGACCTCTAGCTCCCGATCCGTGAGGCGGGGGCCGGGCACCTGACTGCGCTCGTCCCTGCGCTTGACCATGGCGGCGAACTCGCTCAGGAGCTTTGACGCCATTGAGGGAGAGATGAGCGACTGCCCTTGATGGACGCTTCGAACCGCGTTGGCGACCTCCTCGATGGAGATCTCTTTGAGGAGGTAGCCGGAGGCGCCGGCCTTGATGGCCTCGTAGAGGTCGGCCTCTTCATCGGAGATCGTCAGCATCAGGATCTTGGTCGAGGGCAGGGTGTCCTTGATCTCGATGGTGGCGTCGATGCCCGAGCGCTTGGGCATCCTCACGTCCATCAAAACGACATCGGGAGTGGTCTGCTCGGCTTTCTCGATGGCCTCGTGACCATCTCCGGCCTCGCCGACGACGTCGATGTCGGGCTCGCCTTCCAACACCATCTGGAGGCCGCGACGAAAGAGGGCATGATCGTCCACGATCAATACCCGGATGGCCTCGTCTCTTCGCAGACTGGTCGAATTGTCGGCCATGCGGAAATACGTCCTTTTCCGGTGCGGTATGTACCCTCCTAGTCGGAGGACTGAGGCTTCACCCTAAGCACGATTGTCTACGGACTATCGGCAGAATGAGCTTTTTCTGCCTAGCCGGGAGCAACTTGTGCCTAGTCACCCCATCCTTTCCTGGGCCTTTCTGGAAGCCTAGGGCTCATGCCGCCCGGCAGGCGACGAGCGTCTCGACCCTCTCAGCCCCCGCCGTCTCTAGAGCCGCCGCACACGCCGCGGCCGTCGCCCCCGTCGTGAAGACGTCGTCGACCAGCACAACCGCCCCGCTGCACGGCGCCGCTCGAAAGCTCCCCTTGAGATTTGCGCGTCGGGCGGCGGCGTCGAGACCGACCTGGTCTGGCCTCGGACGAGCGTGGGTCAGAAGCGCCCGGGCCGGGAGACCGAGACCCCCGGCGACACCTCGGGCCAGCGCCTCGGCATGGTCGTAGCCTCGTTCACGGACATCCCGCCGCCGGCCCGGCACCCAGGTGACTAGCTCGCCTGCGAGCCCGTACCGCCGAGCCGTCGAGCACATGCGGGCCACCAGCGGCTCGGCCGCCGCGCGTCTTCCGCCGGCCTTCAGCTCGAGGACCAGGGCGCGCGCCGAGCTCGCGTAAGCCCAGCCGGCCAGCACGCGCATATGGCCGCCGTGCCCAGATGGGGGTATCTCGAGCCGGCGAGCACACGGGGGGCACAGCGCCATGCCCCTCTTTAGGCAACCGGCGCAGCGGAGCCCACCGGAAAGGTCGAGGCCGTCGGTTCGCAGAGACACGAGATTTACGCTAGTGACGACCTGCGACGCGACGCTGGGGGCACCGGCCTCACCGCGCGAGCGATGGCGCGAGTTAAGTGCCCTCTTCCCAACCTTCGAGATAGGAGGTCTGCCCGGCGGAAAGCTCGTCGATCTTCACGCCCATGGTCTCGAGCTTGAGACGTGCGACCTCTTTGTCGATGTCCTCGGGCACGGGATAGACTTTTTTCTCGAGCTTGCTCGCCTCATTGACCAGCCACTCGCACGAGAGGGCCTGGTTGGCGAAGGACATGTCCATGACCGCCGCGGGATGGCCCTCGGCGGCCGCCAGGTTGACCAGCCGGCCTTCGGCGAGGACATAGATCCTGCGGTCGCCGTCGAGCGAGTATTCCTGGACCTCCTGCCGCACGCGCCGGTTTCCCGAGGCCATCGAACGCAGACTCTCGAGGTCGATCTCGATGTTGAAGTGGCCGG
>JACDBF010000140.1 GCA_013695055.1 Actinomycetota bacterium | reverse complement strand
CGTCGACGTAAATCAGATTGACGGCGATGCCGTCCATCTTGAGCTCGACCACGTATCCGTGAGCTTCGCCTATCGACCGCTCGATCCTCTTGCCCCATGCGAGCAGCTCCTCCAGAGAGAAGCAATTGTCGAGAGACATCATCGAGCTGCGATGGCCGACGGGCGCAAACTGAGTTGAAGGCGGCGCTCCTACCCGCTGCGTCGGCGAGTCGGGTGTCACCAGGTCGGGGTGATCTCGTTCCAGTGCCATGAGCTCGCCCACCAGCGCGTCGTACTCGGAATCGGCGACCTCGGGATCATCGAGGACGTGATAGCGGTACGCGTGATGATCTATGAGCTCTCTGAGCCGGACCGTTCGGCTCGCCGCTCCGGTTCTCGCCATGCCGCCATTGTCGCAGGCGCATGGGACGCTCGGCATGGTCTGGGGTATCAAGAAAACGGCGGGCAAGGACGATAAGGGGTCATGGACCGCAGGAGCTTCATCGCGCGCGGCCTCGCTCTGGCGGCCGGCGCGGCGGGGCAGGGCCTTCTTGATCTCCCGAGCGCGAGCGCCGCACCGGTCCTCTACCGAGACTCGTTCGCGCGCTCCGCCACCGCCAAAGGCTGGGGCGGAAAGTGGTTCAACCAACGCTACGGTATGCCCTGGGGGATCAGTGAGCGGCGCGGCTACTTCCGCATGCCGAACACTCAGTTCGGCGCCACGCCCTTTGCTCCCAACCCCGTGCTCGTCTTGAATCGTGACGTGGCCGACGTGGACATCACCTGCAAGATGACCGCGGCCAACCGCTCACCTCGCTTCGGTCTGGTCGCGCGCGCGATCTCATACGGGGACTGTTATGCGGCCTATGTCGAAGGTGGCCGGCTCAAGATCGCGCGCTTCACCGATCGCAGCGCGCACGTCCTTGCGAGCTCGCCGCTGCCGGCCGGCGCCAAGAGCTACTGGATGCGGTTTCGCGTGGCAAAGGGCGACAATGTGAGCCTCCAAGCAAAGGTATGGAGGCCGGGAAAGAGCCAACCGTCCTCCTGGGATGTGACCCGCACGCATTCGGATCCCGCCCTGCGCATAAGCGGGCCCGGCGCGTTCGGGATGGTGTTCATGCATCCCCTCGACGAGGGCTTCAACGCTTTGGTCGAGGTCTCGAGCTTCAAGGCAGTCTCGAACGGGACGCCTCGGCCCACCAAGCCGGCCGTCACGTTCGCCTACGCCGGCCGCATGGTCTCCGATCAAGGCGCCACGCGCGCTCGGGCCGTCGTGAAGACGGCCATTCCTGCAGCGGTCGAGCTTCACTGGAGCGAGGATCCGAGCTTCGGCAGCTACAACGCCTCTCAAGCTTCGGACGCCCAAGGCAAGGTCGGCATCCGCAAAGGATGGCTGGGCGCGCTGCCCGCCGGTAAAGTCGTGTACTGGCGTGCGCAAGCAACGACCGCAAAGGGCGGAAAGGCCCTGAGCGACGTTCACTCCCTGAGGACTCCGCCGGCGCCCGGACAAGCCGTCTCGTTCTCATTCGGGTCGTGCACCGGCTATCCCCTCACGGCCAAGTCGTTTGGGCTCGCAGCCGACCTAGGCTCGGATGTCTTCGTGCACCTTGGAGACTTCGGCTATGCCGCCGGCGGTGGAGCAGAGGCCGCCAGCGCTCGGACCCCCGCAGGGTTCCAGGATCGCTGGACGAGGATGCTGTCGGGCTCGACGACCACCAAGCTCACCAAGTCGGCGGCGTGGGTGATGCTGCAGGACGACCAGGACTACGGCAAGGGCTCGGCCTGGCGTGAAACCATTCCCAAGTTCTCAGTCGGCGCGTGGGACGAGGTCAGCGGGAACCTCAACGAGAGGTTCTTTGCGATGCGTTACGGAGATGCCCACTTCTTCTTCGTGGACGCGCACAAGTGGGCGGATAACCCCGATGCTGCCGACGGACCCGGACACAGCTTGCTCGGCAAGGACCAAAAAAGCTGGCTGAAGAACGCCATGTCGAGATCGGATGCCGATCTCCTCGTGCTGTTCAACCCGATGCCGCTGCGCTTCTACGCCAACGCCTACGGGCAAGAGTACAAAGAGATCGCCAACTTCCTCTCAAGCCTCCAGACTCCGAATCGCAAGGTGCTCGTCTGCTCGGGCAACTCGCACATTCAACACATCTCGCACCACAGCTCGCCCAACGGCGGAGAAGCCCTGTATCAGTTCGTGTCATCGGGGACCGATCGCAAGGGTCAGAAGAGCGCTCCGGGAAACGAGGCGGGAAAGTCGCTGATCACCGAGATCAATGCTTTCGGTCACGTCACCTTGGAAGCCGCGTCCTCGAATCGCAAGGTTCGTCTTAGAAGCATTGCTTCCGATAACGGCAACACGATCATCGACGCCGAGATGGACTTCTCCTAGCCGGGGCGGGACGGATCACCGGGTGCCGGACGCGCATGAGGGGCGCATCAAGTGCGCCCCTCATGGCTAGCCGAGCTACGGCCGGCACCCCCACCGTTGCTGCCATTGCCCGTTCGGTAGAAACGAACTCTATTGATTCTCCTGCCGGTTAGGAATACGCACTTCCGGCGGGCCCGGCCCGTTCGGCGAGCACCATGAAGCGGCGGCGGGTGAACGTCCAGTCATCGCCCTCCCGCTCGAAGCCCATTCCGGTCTCATCGCCTCGCCGCTCAACGAACGATCGCACGGCATCGATTCGCTCGTCGGGAAACTCGCCGGGCCACATCCACTTGGAAAGCAGGTCCGTGCTCTCGCTCATACGCCGATCGACGATCTCAAGCCCGGCGGCGCGAACGATCATCACCAGAGCGGACGGGGGCCGGCTGACTGCGTGCGATGGGTCGCGGATGACTTCGAGCTCAGTCATTGCAAGGGCCTCTTCGAAGCGCTCGGGCGCGACCTGGTCCATGATCAAGACGTGACCGCCCGGAGCGAGGGCCCGACGCATCTCCTTTACCACCGGTAGTGGGTCGGGGATGTGATGCAGAGCTTGGGCGCTGGCGACCAGATCGATGGATCGGGAGGCCAGAGGGAGCCCGGCGCCGTCTGCAACCACCGCCTCAATCGTCGGATCACGTTCGCGCGCCACCCGCGACATGCCCTCTGTGAGATCCACCGCCACGCGGCGTGCCGCGATGCCGGCGAACAACGCGAGGAAGTTGCCCGTCCCCGCGCCGACCTCGGCCACGAGCGCTTCCGCCTTCACCCTGGAGAAGCGGACGACGTCCAAGCGATCGAAACGACCGGCGGTGCGCTCCCCGAAGGTTGCCGCCGCGCGCTCGAACTCTGAGTTGACGAGCGCCCGATTCGAGCCGCTCGCTGCGGTCAACGCGCAGCCGCCGGCGTTGCGGACTGCACCACCGAAGCGATGATGCCGCCGCCGCGCAGCTCTTCTGTTTTCGAGCTCGAGTAGAGCGCGGCGGACTGCCCCGGCGCTATCGCTTCCGCCGGCTGCCGAAAAGCGATCTCCAGACGGCCTCGTCCCGAGCTCGCGATCTCGGCTGCGTGAACCTCGCCGTGCGCGCGATGTTGCAGGAGAACCTCCTCGCCAGGCAGGAGCTCCTCAGCCACCGCACTCGTCTCTTCTAACACCAACGCATCCACGCCCAACTCGGCGCGCTCTCCGATCGTCACGCTGTTCGAGCGCGCGTCAATCGACGACACGTAAATCGGCCTCCCCAAGGAGATGCCGATTCCCTTGCGCTGACCCACCGTGTAGCGACCGATGCCCTGATGTCGGCCCAGCTCCCGGCCGGAACGATCGACGATGGGGCCTTCGATCGAAGCTTCCGGAACCTCTTGGGCGATGTAGCGAGGTAGGTCGCCGTTGCGAACGAAACAGATCTCCTGCGAATCGGGCTTGGAGGCCGTCCGCAGCCCCAGCTCGGTTGCGATGCGGCGGGTCTCGGTCTTGTCCAAGTCTCCAATCGGGAACATGCAGCGGGATAACGCCTCTTGCCCGAGCATCCACAGCACGTAGGACTGATCCTTAGCTCGGTCGACGCCGCGGAGGAGTCGAAATCCTTCTCCGGCGCGCGCGACGCGCGCATAGTGACCGGTCGCAAGGACCTCGGCACCGAGCGCGCAGGTTCGCTCGAGGAGCGCATCGAACTTGATCCATTGATTGCAGCGAACACACGGATTGGGCGTCCTGCCCGCCGCATACGTCCGGCGAAAGTCGTCGACGACCGAGTCCTCGAAGCGTTCGGCGAAGTTGAGCACGTAAAAAGGGATACCCAGCACGTCCGCCACGCGCCGTGCGTCGTCGGCCGCTCCCACATTGCAGCAGCCCGAGGCGTTGTTCTCCGCCTCGCCTCTCCACAGCTTGAGCATGACGCCGGTGACATCGAATCCGCCCTGGACCAACAGAGCCGCAGCGACCGACGAATCGACTCCTCCGGACATGGCAACGACGGCCTTGGTCGCCATCAGGCCCCCCGTCTGGCGCGCTCGATCACTTCTGGCAGGGCTTGCAAGAACGCGTCGACATCGTCTCGACTGGATCCCCGCCCCAGCGACAAACGCAAGCTGCCGGCGGCGAGCGCCCGCGGCACCCCTATGGCCAGCAGAACATGAGATGGATCGAGCGCCCCCGATGCGCATGCCGAACCCGATGAGCACGCGACGCCCGAGGCATCGAGCAGCATCAAAAGAGTCTCGCCGTCGGTCCCGGGAAGACAGACGTTCAGGTTGCCCGGAATCCTGCGCTCCAGGCTTCCATTGACGACGACGTCGCTCGTCACCGAGCGGATGCCGTCCAGAAGCCGGGCGCGCAACTCGGCCAGCCGCTCGGCTTTCTCGTAGACCTCTTTGGCGGCGATCTCGGCAGCCACGCCAAAGCCGCAAATGGCGGGAACGTTGAGCGTCCCCGAGCGCAACCCCCGCTCCTGGCCCCCGCCGTGGAGCTGAGGCTCCAAGGTGACTCCGGAGCGCACGAACAGAGCGCCGACTCCTTTGGGCCCGCCCAGCTTGTGCCCGGAAAAGGAAGCGAGGTCGGCACCCCAAGAGTTGAGCGCGACCGGGATGTTACCCAGGGCCTGGACCGCGTCGGTGTGAACGAGGACATCCCCTTTGACCGCCCGCGCCGCCTCGGACAGGGCCTCCGGGTCTTGCACTGTGCCGATCTCGTTGTTGACCGCCATGACCGAGACCAGCACGGTCGAGGGACGGACGGCAGCCGCTACCGCGGCGGGATCCACTATCCCGTCGGAGCCGACGGGGGCCAGCGTGATCTCAACGCCTTGCCGCTCGAGACCGCCGGCCGCCTCGAGCACCGCGTCATGCTCGAAGGCGCTTACCACGACGTGATCCCCGGGCCGGACCGATCCCTTCAAGGCGAGATTGTCGGCCTCGGTGCCGCCGCCCGTGAAGATGATCTCTGAGGGCGAAGCGCCCACGGCGGCGGCAACGGCATCGCGTGAATCCTCAACCGAGTTTCGGGCCGCGCGCCCGTACGCGTGCACCGATGATGGATTGCCGAAGTCCTTCTCCATGGCACGAAGCACGGCCTCGGCCGCCTCCGGGAGCACCGGGGTAGTCGCCGCATAGTCGAGATAGACCATGTTCCTAGGATACGAGCCCACCGGGCGGGACTTACCCCGCCTGCAGCGGCGGCGGATAATGCCGCCATGAGCCTCCGATCATCCTCCCCGGCAGAGGATCCACCCGGAGCGCGTCTCAGGAGTTTCTTGCGTCGCGACTCCGAGCTTTCGAGGAGGCGCCTCTTTGTGTTCGTTGCGGCGGGTGCCGCCCTCGGCGTCGCGGTTGAGTCCGCGCTCGGATTCTTCATCACCTCACAGCAGGCCGTTCTCGGCGCGGACCGCTCGATCCTCAGGCGACTCGCCCTCAATCGGACTCCCGAGCTCACAACGGTGATGCGCTGGCTCACGATCCTGGGCGGCTCGGCCTTCGTGGCCGTCACCTTGGCCCTGGCGGCCGCGCTCGTCTACCGGCGCACCCGGCAGAGCCGGTGGCCCGCGTTCGTCGCCGGCACGGTAATGGGGAACCTCGGCCTCGATAATCTCGTAAAGCTCGTGGTCGACCGCCCCCGGCCCGATTTCCGCGCGCTGACGGACGTTACCGGCAGCTCGTTTCCGAGCGGGCACGCGAGCACTGCGGCCGCGCTGTTTGTGGCGCTCGCGTTTCTCGGCAACCGGTGGGAAAGAAGGTTCTCCAAGATCTGGATATGGGCGAGCGCTCTCTCACTCTCGGTACTGGTCGCAACAAGTCGCGTCTATCTCGGCGCGCACTGGCCGACCGACGTCGTGGCGGGACTCGCCCTCGGTGGCTACTGGACGGCCATCATGGCCACGGCGACCGCCGCGTGGCCGCGAAGCGAGGGCGGCGAAGAGCCCGGCTGAGCCGGCCGCACCTGCGGCACACCCTCAGACCTTGGGGATGTCGTCCCTCGCCTCGCCCGTCTGGGGGCCGGGAGCTCCGGCGCGCACCGCCTCGAGCTGCGCCGCGAACGCGAGCCCGAGATATATGGCGAGGGATGTAAGGAGCGCCCACAGGAGAATCCCCAGCACGCCCGCAAGCGGCCCGTAGGTCTGTCCGAACGACTTGCTGGCCGTGAGATAGAAGGTCAGCGCGGCGGTGAACAGCACCCACAGGATGAGCGATACGGCGGAGCCCATCGCAAGCCACGATGCCGACGGTTGCGTGCGCCGGGGGGACTCCTTGAACAAGAGTGCGAACGCGCCGACCACCAAAACGAGGCCGGCGGGCCATCGCACGATGTTCCAGACCGTGATGAGCACATCGCTCGTGCCCGATGAGAGCGCTGCTTCGCCGATCGCCGAGCCTGCCACGAAGAGCAGAAAGGCCAGAAGGCTGAGCACGCCCGCCGAGCATGCCAGCACGAACCCGGTCCCGTACTTCGCGAGCGTGGGACGATCCTGCTCGGTGCCGTAGATGCGGTTGGCCCCTCGCTCCAGCTGGC
>JACDBF010000130.1 GCA_013695055.1 Actinomycetota bacterium | reverse complement strand
CCCGGAGAGGGACTCTGCGATCTAACTCTGGGTGGAACCGTTCGCCGGGTTGAGATGCAACAGCGTGGCTTCCGGCCTGCACGCGAACCGGATCCCCGAGTGGCGACCGTTGCCCAGGCCCGGGCTGACGTGCAGCCAACCCGATCCAACCCGGTGAGGCCCCATGGCGAGAGCCGTGGGCAGTGAGCAGTTGGTGACCAGCGCTCCGAAATAGGGGACGCGCACCTGGCCCCCGTGGGTGTGGCCGGCAACCACGAGGTCGAACCCGGCCTGGAACCACTCGGAAACGACGTCGGGCGAGTGCACCAGGCCGATCGCCAGGACCTCGTCGGGCCCCCGCTCGATGTGGCTCAGCTTGTGGCGTCCGATATAGGGGTCGTCGACACCGGCGAGGCGAATGCGACCCCAGGCGCCGTCGAGGAGGTGAGTGGTGTTGGTCAAGGCGACCCACCCCTTGTCGCGCAGGCCGTCTTCCAGCGACGCCACATCGGCGAGCTTCGGGCGAACCGGGCTCCCGGAGAAACCCAGGTACTTGGAGTACCCCTGGAACTGCGAGATGTAGTAGTCGTGGGAACCCAGCACGTAGAAGCGTCCCAGACGGGCTTCGAGCTTAGTGAGAGCGCTCACCGCGCGCCCGATCCCCTCATCGTTGTCGATGAAGTCCCCCGTGGCTACAACGAGGTCGGGCACGGCCGGAAGTCTCTCTGGAAGCGACTCCATCCAGGCCTCGAGGGCTCTGGTCCGGCCCGTCATGTGGGTGTCGGAGACGTGCAGGATCGATAGCCGAGGACTCTCTGCGGGCATCTCGAGGTGGTGCTCGGCGAGCCGGAAGCGATAGGGCTCCCACACGGAATAAGCGGCCAAACCGGCCCCCGCCAGGGCGGCAGCGCCAAGCACTCGCATTTGTTCGACGATACTTGGCGCGTGAGACTGTCCCTGCGATACAAGATCGTGGGTGGATTCGGCCTCCTCCTAGCGCTCATCGGCCTGCTGGGCTGGGTCACCCTGTCGCTGTTCGCGTCGCTGCGTTCAGTTCAGACCGAGGTGTTCGATGAAGCCGTCCCGGGACTCGTGGTGGCCGACGGCATAGTCCGCTCCTATACGGCCCAGTCCGCTGCCGTGCGCGGCTACCTCATCAACCCGCGCCCCGAGCTCCTCGAGCAGTACGAGTCCGAAACGGAGACCTCGGCCCGGCTAGAGCGGCGCGCTCGCCCGCTGCTCTCGTCTCCCTCCGAACAGGCTCTGATGGCGGATCTGATCCGGGCGGGCCGCGCCTTCCACGAGGTCGTCGATGAAGAGGTCTTGCCGCGCGCCGCTGCCGGCGACCGGACCCTCGCCTTCAGCTTCTTGGGGGAGCAGGGCGACGACGCGATCTCTACTATCGAGACCCTGGGCGCGCAGTTGCGCACGGCGCAGGCTCAGGTGATGAGTGACAGCGAGACCGAGCTGTCGAGGCGCAGCACCCAGACGCTGATCACTCTTTCGCTTGTGACCGTGGGAGCACTGTCGATTGGCGTGGTGCTCGCAATCGTCCTCCCGCGCCGCCTCGTATCGGACCTCGGCCGGTTGGTCGACGCCACCCGGGCAATCGGTCGAGGCGACCTCGACCAGCGTGTGGACATCCGATCGGGAGACGAGGTGGAGGAGCTGGCCCGGCGTTTCGGGGACATGCAGGCGGGACTCAAGCGCCTTCAACAGCTCGCCTTGCAGGATCGAGAGCTCGAGATCGCCGCGTCGATCCAGCGAAACCTGCTCCAGCGGGAGCTGCCGAAGACGCCGGGAGTCCGCCTCGTGCCTCTTCAGCGCCAGGCCAATCTCGTCGGCGGGGACTGGTACGACGTCGAGGCCGATGGAGACTCGCTCACCGTCGTGGTCGGCGACGCCTCGGGCAAGGGAATCGGAGCGGCCTTGCTGGCGACCGTTGCCCTATCCGTGCTGAGGGCGGAGCGAGGACAGGGGGCCGGGCCCCGGAGGATCATCGAACGGGCCAACGAGGCGCTCAGAGACGTCATCGATCCCGACTCCTTCACGACCTTGATCTACGCGCAGGTCGACTCGGCCACGGGCGAGGCCCGGTGGCTGAACATGGGCCACCCCCCCCCGTTCTTGCTTCGCTCCGAGGCGTCGCCCGGCAAACCTCGAGGTCTCTATCTCGAGGGGCCGCGCAACCGCGTGCTGGGATGGTTCGAGGATCCCGGGCTGGAGGAAACCGTTGCCCGTCTCACGAGAGGCGACCGCCTCGTGCTCTACACCGATGGGTTCCTGGAGGCTAAGTCTCCCGATGGAGAGACCTTCGGTGAGCATCGCTTCGCCGAAGCGTTGATGCGACTCTGTGCCCTCGAGCCCTCAGCCATCGAAGAGGAGCTCGTAAGAGAGGTCGAACGCTTCGCGGCCGGTAAGCTGGATGACGATCTCACGATGCTCATTGTCGAGTTTCAGGGCGCGTCGGTGAGGGAAAGCGTTACCACGCCCCGAGGAGAGGAACCGTGGCACAGCAAAAGGTAGAGATTCAGGTCGAGGATCACGAGGGTTACCGGGTCTTGCGGCCCACCGGCGACCTCGACGTTTACACCGTTGGTTCACTTCGCGATGCCCTCGGCAAGATGATCGAAGACGATTCTCCCAAGGTCGTCGTGGACCTCGACGGCGTCCCATTCATGGACTCATCGGGGCTTGGCGCCCTGATGGGAGGCGTCCGGCGCATGCGCGAGGCGGGCGGAGACCTGGCTGTTGCCTGTACGCGCGAGCAACACCTCAAGCTCTTCACCATCACCGGCTTCGGCGAGGGCGTCTCGATCGCCCCGACAACAGAGGAAGCGGCCAAGGGCTTCACCGAGTAGGGCCCCGGCCCCCGCTCCCGTTCTGAGCGGATCAGCGTTCGAAAAACGAACGTTATGCGGCATAGAACGAGCGGGCCCCGCTGAACCTGGCCCTATTGGGCTAGTCCGGCCTCCGGCCGGAAGGGCCGAAGGTGCCTCCAAAAGGGTCCTTTCGGGCCATGACATTCTGGGGACGTTGTCGCTACCCTTGCTTGACAGAAACTTCCAGGAAATTTAGGCAGGGAGTGGGGGCTTGCTGCACGACGACTCAACGCACACCGACTGGCGCGCCCGCGCGCGCTGCGCGGGATTCGATCCCGAGCTATTTTTCGCCGCCGGCGCCCTCGAGCACCGTATCGCGAAGCGCATATGCCGGGCCTGTCCGGTGCGCGCCCAGTGCCTCGCTTACGCCATGGAGCAGCCAATCGACCACGGGGTCTGGGGTGGGCTGACGGAGCGCGAACGGCGCCGCTACCGCCGGGTGGCGAGCGAAGGGGACTGGCGCCTGCTGGTCTCGTGAGGCCCGAACAACTCGCCGAGTGGGTGCTCACTGGCGCTATGCGCCACCTGACACCCACTCGGCCCGGTAGGACCGTCTAGTTTCTGAGCGTCAGCTCCAAGATCACGCATTCATCCCGCCATCGCTTGGCAGTGTCTTCCGGTAGCCCGGGAATGTTGAGACGTTTTTCGGCGATCTTCTCGGCGACCTGATCCCATTCCGCCCCCGGGGAGAGGACACGCACCGACGCGGGAATCTCGCCGATTCGGGCGTTCCTTCCCCTCCAGCGAAAGATCACCTCGCACTCCTTCATGCCCTCGGCGCCGGGAAGGGTCTGCTGCCGCTCGCCCGAAAGCACGTAAAGCTTGCCGGCCTTTTGATCGTTGATGAACCACACTGGCATGGTGTGAGTGCGGCCGTTCTGCCCCCACCGCAGCCAGATGATCGTCGACTTCTTGAGCGCCTCTTGCACGCCGGTGGTAGCGGACGAGCCGGTCAGCGCGGTGTGGTCGTCGGTCCATCCGAGCTCGGGCGCCACTCTGTAGACGACGCCGTCCCACGTCTTGTCGGTGGCGGTGAGCACGTACCAGTTCGCCAGGTTGAAGAATCCCTTGATCGCCTCGGCCGGAGTGGGGTAGTCACGGTGATAGGCGAGCTGGATGTCGCCGTCCGGGCGTTCGTGGAAGCAGAACACCCAATTGCTGAAGTCGTTGCTCAGATAGCATTCGGCCCAGTGGACTCGGGGCTCGGCGACCTCGAGGTGAAGCCCAATGGATCGGCCTGGAATGTCGGCTTCGAAGGGGGTCCAGTAGACCTGGATGACCCGTCTCACGTCCCGTTCCAGCTCCACCCGCAAGATTGCCTTGGCGCCCTCAGGCTCACCCCTTTCGAGTCCGTGGCGACCGATGGCACGCGCGACCTCGTTCACGATCGGCGCGAGTGGGTCGAGGGCGCTACGTTCGGCGATCGCCATCAGGCGAACGGAGAGTCTTCCCACGCCGAGCGGAGCATGAAGAACGCCGCCGGCGAAAAGGCCACGACGAAGGCCACCAGCTCCGCGTATGCGAATTGCTTCTGCTTGAGAGCGAGGTGAGGCCAGAAGTCGAAGAGGATGATGCGAAGTCCGTTGAATGCGTGATAGATGACCGCGGCCACCAGGGCGACCTCGAAGGGCTTGAACCACCACTGTTTGTAGAGCGAGATGGTTTCGTCGTAGAGCTCGGGCCCGAAACCGACCCCGAAGGTGTCGACGATGTGACCGAAGAGGAATGCGACGACCAAAACTCCGGTAATGCGATGTGCGGCCCACGACCATTGCCCGATGCCGCCCCGGTAGACGGCCCCGGCTTGGGACGATCGAAGTCTGAAGAGGTCGAAGAGCAGATAGGCGGCGAAGAGCCCTGAGCCGATGGTCAGGACGAATACCAACCCTTCGATCAAGCGCGCAGCCAGCATCGACCGGATCCTAACTCGCGAGGTATCTTGCGGTCTCCAGCCGGGCCCTCTTCAAGCGAAAAGGTGTGCGGCGATGACCGCGAGACCATCGAGGTCCACGGCCTCTCGTTCCAGATACGGCACATGCACCCACCGATGCCTCGGCACCTTGCGGGCCAGGGCCTTGAGGTTCTTTTCCTCGAGGCGCACGATTCTCATGAACGAGGCCTCGTTGTCCAACAGTTGAGCCAGCCGGCGCGCCGCTTCGTCGCCTTGGGCGAGACGCGCTTGCTGGCGCGGGGTCGCCCCCGATCCGTCACCGAAGCGAGGGTGAACCCGGTTCACGACCAGGGCTCCAAAGGCCAAGTGGGCTTCGTTGAGCCGGGAGGCGAAGTAGGTCGCTTCCAACACCGACTCTTCGGCGGGGGAGGTGATGACCACGAACGATGCGGTCTCCGACTGAAGGAGCGCGGCCACATCGCGGGCCCGGGCTTTGAAGCCGTCGTACATGCCGTCAAGGTTGGCGAAGAACTCCGCGGTGTCGTCCAGCACGCTGCCGCCCACGATTCGCTTTACGACTCTCAAGAAGGCAACGGCGGCCACGTTCGCGAAGCGCATGAACCCTCCGCCGGCCTTGACGTAGGGGAGCAAGAACCACCTGAGCACCCGGCTTTCCAAGAAGTCGGTTAACCGCCGGGGAGCATCCAGGAAGTCGAGCGCGTTGCGCGTCGGAGGAGTGTCGATGACTATCAAGTCGTAGGCGCCGCCGGCATGCAGCTCGTAAAGCTTCTCCATCGCCATGTACTCCTGCGTGCCCGAGAGGGTGCCGGAGATGTTCCTGTAGAAGCGGTTGGCGATGATGCGTCGCGCCTGCTGCTCAGTCGGCGCGTAGCGAAGCACCACCTCGTCGAAAGTCGACTTGGTGTCGAGCATCAGCGCGTGGAGCTCGCCTTTGAGATCGAGGCCTGCCGCGGCGAACTTGCGCTTGGAAACCTGGGTGGGCTCGTTGGAGAGCTCTTTGAGCCCCAAGGATGACGCCAGACGGCGCGCCGGATCGATGGTAACGACCACGGTCTTCTTTCCCCC
This sequence comes from Actinomycetota bacterium, assembly GCA_013695055.1. GTDB lineage: Bacteria > Actinomycetota > CADDZG01 > CADDZG01 > WHSQ01 > JACDBF01. The sequence goes on along the minus strand of JACDBF010000130.1, from coordinate 3,072 downwards.
GGCGGCGGCGCGCACCGCAATTGCAGCGGCCGTTGTCGTCTTGCCGACTCCGCCCGCCCCCGCACACACGATGATCTCCTTGTGCCCGGTTATCTCTGCAATCGGGTTCACAGCTCGAGGGCCTGCTGCTCGATATCGTCGGCAAGCATCTCGATCTCCGGCAAGGCGATTCCCGAAGAGAACAAGAAGGGCAGCTTCAGGATGGGTTGGTCGATACCCTTACGGAGGGCCCGCAGATGCCGGGCCTGGATCTTTCTCCTGGAAGACAGAAAGCGGGCGTAATCGGCGAGGGCGTCCAGATCGCCGTCGTCCAAAGTTAGATTCACCAACGCGCCCGCCCGGATCAGACCATCTCTCGCCTCGCTCCCGTCTTCAACGGCGCGCTCCGCGGAGGCACCGACGATCTTGGGGTACAAGCCGTTTACGAAAGCGGCCCCTTGCGCGATGTGCAGGCGGTCGTGCAGCGCCGCGGATGTTGCTACCGTTTCCGCGACCGGCATCTCTTCCGCCATCGCAACTACGTGCGCCACCGTTCTGGCGGTGTCCTGAAGCATCTCTACGAGCCAGTCCGATTGACGACGGATGGGCCCAACCTGGACGGCATCGGACAAACCCATCGGGGCGGAGAGAAACGCGGCCATGTGGCCGGCCGCCGGAGCGTCGACGATGATCGTGTCGAAGTCGTAGTGCTTTCCATCGGCGGAACGGTCTTGCTCCAGATACCAGATCTTGCCCAGCACGAGGATGTCTTTGAGACCGGGAGCAGCGATCGTTATGTAGTCGACGAAGTGGCTGCTAGTCAGCACGCGCGAGATTCGTTGCATGTGGTACTGGACATTCAGGTACTCGGCCAGCGCTTCCTCCTGCAGGACGTTCAGTCCCCACACGCCGGGCGAGAGCTCCGACGGTTCGTACGAGGGCGACTTCGCCCCGAAGAGCTTCGGCAGGCTTCCCCTGCGGTCGACCTCGACCACGCATACCTTTCGTCCGTGACGGGCGGCGACCAAGGCGAGGGCGGCCGAAACGGTCGTTTTGCCCACACCTCCTTTTCCGCAGACGATATGGATCCGCGGGTTCAGCAGCTCATCGACGCTCATGTCAGGGTTCATATCCCATTGGGGACTATGCGCTACCTAGTCAGGCGCGAGCCTTGGACCTGCACGGTTAAACCAAAATGTCTCATCTGCCGATAGCTGGAGTGCCGGGGGATAGTCCCTCCGGGGGTGGGCAACACATGACGCGAGGTGAAGTCATGGGTCGCCAGTTCAAAGTGATCTTTTTGGGAGCAGTATTCACGGCCGTCGCGGTCGGATTTGCCTACGCGGTGCCGCGCGCCATTCAAGGCGCAGCCACGCCTGCCGCGCAGGAGATCAAGCTCGTCGGCTCCGATCATGAGCCCGGAGAGGAACCTACCGACGACACCGATGAGCCCGATGAAGGAATCGAAGACGGCGAAGACAGCGAAGACAGCGAACAAGAAGAGCCCGAGGATCAAGAGTCGGACGAGCCTGCCAAGGGCGACGACTCGAAGGACAATCACGGCGCTGCAGTCTCCGTAGCCGCGCATTGCGACGTGAAGGGACGCGCTCACGGAGAGCTCGTCAGGTCGGTGGCTCATGACCACCACGCCACGGCGGAGAGCGCGCAACTGGCCTGTGACGCCGCTTTGGCCGCGGCCGGGGAAGAGCCCGCCAAGCCCGCCAAGCCCGCCAAGCCCGCCAAGCCCGCCAAGCCGGACAAGCCCGCCAAGCCGGACAAGCCCGCGAAGCCGGACAAGCCCGCCAAGCCCGCCAAGCCCGAGGCCCCTGAGGACGATGGGTCTGCCGGAGGCGGCAAGCCCGACAAGCCGTCCAAGGCTCGCTGAGCCTCTAGTCACCGCCCGACCGATGCTCTGATCCTCCCGGCGTCGCGTGATGGGACGATGGGCGTATGCACCCGCCGTCCCCGCTCATCCGCCGCGCGCTTCTCCTCGTTTTGATTGCGGCCTTGCCCGTTCTCTTCTTCGAGGTCTCGGCCGCCCAGGAGCAGGCTGCGACGCGAGTCGTCGATCTCATTCAGGTCGAGGGAATCATCGACCCTCCCGTCGCCGACTACCTGACGTCCGAGCTGCGAGCCGCCCAGGAAGACGGGGTGCACGCGGCCATCGTCCAGCTCGACACACCCGGAGGTCTCGAGGTGTCGATGCGCTCGATCGTCCAGGACATCTTGGACTCCGAGGTTCCGGTGATCGTCTGGGTGGCCCCGCGCGGGGCTCGGGCGGCATCGGCAGGCACCTTCATCACGTACTCGGCCAACCTCGCTTTCATGGCCGAAGCGACCGAGCTCGGAGCGGCGACGCCCGTCAACCTGGGGGGCGATCTCCCCGAGGCGATCGAGCGCAAGGCCACGGAGGACGCAGCCGCCTTCATCCGCTCTCTGGCGGCCGCAAGAGGTCGGAACGAGCGGAGGGGCGAGAGCGCAGTCCGCTCAGCCGCCTCGATTGGAGCTACCGAAGCGCTTTCTATCAACGTTATCGACGGGCTCGCGTCGAGCCTGCGCGAGCTTCTCGAGAGACTTGACGAACGGCGAGTCGAAGTCGCCTCCGGTCGTCTCGTGACGCTCGAGACGTGGGGTCAGGGCGCACCCACGGTGACCGTGCGTTTCCAGGACCTCTCGCTGATCGAGCGCGTGCTCCATGCGGTTACGAGCCCCGAGATAGCGCTCCTCTTGCTGCTCGCCGGTGTGTTCGGTCTCATCTTCGAGGTCTACAACCCGGGCATTGGGCTCGCCGGCATCCTGGGAGCCGGTTGTCTGCTGCTGGGGTTTTACGCACTCTCGGTCCTTCCGACGAACTGGCTGGGCGTCCTCTTGGTGGTCGGAGCCATCGGCCTGCTGGTGATCGACTTGCATACCTCGGGGCTCGGGGTTTTCACCGTCGCTGGAATCGGCGCCCTCGTGGCAGGTAGCTTGCTTCTGTTTGCAGGGGCCGACCCCGCCCTGCAGCTCAGCGGCTGGGCCATAGCCGCCGCGGTCGTGACCACTCTCCTCTTTTTCATCTCGGTGATGACGGCGGCCGTTCGAGTGAGGCTTCGT
>JACDBF010000115.1 GCA_013695055.1 Actinomycetota bacterium | reverse complement strand
CGAAGCCGTGATGGGCGGGCGTCGCCCGGTCGCTCCGATTAGGGGGCTGTGGGACTGACCACCGTCACGACCTTTAGTCCTTGATAGCGTCGGAGCTTCCCATGAAGGAAAACTCAACGTCGGGCCTCAGCTCACCGATTAGTGGGACATGTACTCGTATGCGATCCCACGAGCGGTGAGCTGGGGCAGCGTGACTAGGAAATGATCATCCCGGCCGCGATCGCCGTCCCTTTTGCAGCGGCATTGGGGCTCGTCTTCGGCAGCTTCGCCACGGTTATGGCATACCGGATCCCGCGCAGGGAGTCACCCGTCTCGGGGCGCAGCAAGTGCCCGGCGTGCGGCCACACGATTACCGCGAGCGAGAACATTCCGGTCGTGAGCTGGCTGCTGCAGAGAGGCCGTTGCCGTCATTGCAAGGAGCGCATCTCGGTCCGCTACCCGCTTACCGAGCTTGCCACCGCGATCTTGTTCGTTGCTTCGGTTCTGCGTTTCGGAGTGTCGCTCGAGGCTCTCGTGTATGCGGCCTTCTTCTGGATCCTGGTGGTGCTCTCGAGCATCGATCTGGAGTACAAGCTGCTCCCGAATCGAGTCGTGTACCCGGCTTTCGTCGCGGGCTGGATGGGGCTCGCCGCGGTTGCGCTGTTGGATGGGGCGCCCGAGCGCCTCGTGGGCGCCGCTCTCGGGGCCGCGGTCTTTGGCGGGCTGCTGTTCGTCGTCGGTTTCATCTATCCGGCGGGCATGGGCGGCGGCGATGTCAAGCTCGCGTTCGTGCTCGGAACCTTCCTCGGTTACGTGGGAGGAGTCGGCGTGACGCTGGTCGGCATGTTTCTGTCCTTCCTGTTGGGAGGCGTGATCGGCGTGGTCCTCATCCTTGTGGCGGGAGGGAGTCGCAAGTCCCAGCTGCCTTTTGGGCCGTTTCTCGCGACCGGCTCGGTGATCGGCATCCTCGCAGGGGTCCCGCTCTTGAGCGCCTACCTAGGCAGCTTCTAGCGCTGACCTCCTCGAGGTCTAACCGCTCTTGGGGCTTTACGATGCTTTGATGGAAGAGCCCGTGGGACCCATCGACGACGCGCCGCTGGGCGAAGAGGAAAAAGAAGCGCTCCGCCAAGATCTGGTCGATGTCCAGATACTCAAGGACGTCCTCGGCGGTCAGGACGTCAAAGGCACCGTCTTCTTCTGCCCCGATTGCGACGAGGATCACTACTTGACCTGGGATCTGCTGGCCGGCAACCTCCAGGAGCTCTTGGACGCCGGGGAGTCCCCCGTCCACGAGCCGGCCTTCGACCCCAACCCCGACGAGTACGTCACCTGGGACTACGCGCGCGGATTCCTCGACGGCTACGAGGTGTTCGAGAGAGAGGATACGGACGAGGTCGCGGGGAAGGTTCGCCGGGAGCTCCAGACGAAGGGCCTCCACGCTGATCAGGTGAAGGCTTTCATGATCAAGGTCGGTCTCGAAGCCCCCCCTCCTCCCGCTCCTCCCGGGTCCTGAGAGGGGCCTTTCGCAACCTAGGTCCTCGAGGGTTTAGGTTCAGGGGAGTCAAGGAAAGGAAGACACCATGGCAAAGCCAAAGAGGCAGAGAGCTCAAGCGCGAAAGCAGATCAAAGTCGCGTCTCGCAGCGTTTCCCGGGCGGGGCAGAAGGCGACCGACACGGCGGGCAAGACGGCGCGAAGCGTGGCTAAGTCGCGCGACGCCAGGCGGGCCAGAAAGGCCACCCGAGCCGCGACCGTGGCGGTCAAGGCCGCCGGGAGCGCGGCGGCGGTTCTCGTCAAAAGGGCCGCCGGCGAAAGCCGCAAGGGAGCTCGTTCATTCGCCAAGTCCAAAGAGGTCAAGGTTGCGCGCAAGAAGAGTCTGCGCGCCGCTGATTCCACCAAAAAGGCGGCGCGCGTTACGACCGGTGTCGCACGCAAGCAAGGGAGCGCAGCCCTCAAGGAAGCCAGAGCCCGGAGCGCGACCGCCGCTAAGCGTTCCCGCACCCGCTCGGCCGAGCTGTCGGGCCGCGCGCGGGCCGGCGCCGGCCGTGCACGGAGGAAAGTAAACAGCTAGCTGCCCGTCGCAGCGTCGGCGAAGATCGGGGGCCGGTGACCAAGACCGAGCAAGTGACTCCTGAGGGGTCTGAGTCGGAGCACGCCATCGCGTCTCGTCCCGATCGCGCCGAGAAGGCGCGCGACGACATGACGCCCTACGAGGCAGCCACTTACTTCTTTCACAAGTCGGCCGACCGCTTAGAGCTGCGGGACGAGATGCGCGAGGTGCTCGGCAGCACGTACCGGGAGCTGGCGGTGCAGATTCCCGTCCGCATGGACGACGGGAATATCGCTGTCTTTCGCGGCTACCGCATTCAGCATAACGGCGCGCGCGGCCCCTACAAGGGTGGTATTCGCTATCACGAAAGCGCGGATCTCGACGAGGTGCGCGCTCTCGCCGCGTTGATGACGTGGAAGAACGCCCTGATCGACGTGCCCTTCGGAGGCGCCAAAGGCGGGGTGCAGTGTGACCCGCGCGCGCTGTCGTCGGCAGAGCTGGAACGGCTGACGCGCCGCTTCACGTCGATGATCTCTTACATCATCGGAGTCCATCGCGACATACCCGCGCCCGACATGGGAACGAACGCGCAGACCATGGCATGGATGATTGACGCATTCGGTCAGAAGAACGGATACACCCCGGGCATCGTCACCGGCAAACCCGTCGAGCTCGGGGGCTCTCAAGGCCGCGAGGAAGCGACGGGCCGAGGGGTGGTCATGTGCACTCTCGAAGCGGCCAAACGCAAGGACTTGCAGTTTGAGGGCGCGCGCATCGCGGTGCAGGGATTCGGGAACGTCGGTTACTGGACCGCGGCGCTGGCGAGCGAGCAAGGCGCCAGTATCGTGGCGGTGTCGGATGTCGGAGGCGGCACGTACAACCGAAACGGACTTGATATATCGAAAGTATTCGCAAGTCTCGAGGATGCTGAGTCGGTCACGGAGTTTGGAGATGGAGATTCGGTCAGCAACGAAGAGCTGCTCGAGCTCGAGTGCGACATCCTCATACCCGCCGCCATCCAAGGCGTGATCGATGGGGACAACGCCGACGAGATCAAGGCTCCGATGGTCGTCGAGGCTGCCAACGGACCGATAACGCCCATAGCCGACGAGTTGCTCCTTGAGCGTGGCTTGACGATCGTGCCCGACATCCTGGCCAACACGGGCGGAGTAACCGTGTCCTATTTCGAGTGGGTGCAAAACATCCAGGAGTTTCGCTGGGAGCAGAAGGACGTCAACGCGGAGCTGCAGAAGCGGATGAGCAAGGCCACTGCCGAGGTCTTCGCGCGATCGGATAAGGACACCACGAGCTTGCGGGAGGCCGCATTCGACATAGCAGTGAGCCGCGTGGCGCGGGCCGACGAGCTGCGCGGTTACGTGTAGCGCTTCGGCTGTCGGGTACCGGTCACTTCGCTTACGGCGCGGTGATGGCGAAAGCTCCGGCCGTCAGGAGCACGCCGAGGGCGACTAGCGACGGGGTCTTCTGCCCGGCCCCCGTTCGCCGCGACACCACCCATGCTCCGACCAGGCCGCCCGCGAGGACGACGAGGGCCTGGGCGACGAGGCGGCCGGTCGTGCCGAGCGGGTTGGGGTCGAGACCCCGGCCCGCCTCCCCGAACAGATCCCAGCCCATACCAAAAGGGTCGCCAAGGAGGCCGGGTAGCAACTGAAGGCTGGTGAACAGCCGGTTGCGAGCCATGCCCAAGGCGAGGACCAGGGCCGCAACGGTCGGTACCGCGCGGCGACCTTCGTCGGCCGGCGACGTAGAGTCTTCGGCCGGGTCGGTTGGTCGATGTTCATGCGCCTATAAGTACCCGCCGGCACACGGCGCGCCCTAAGATGACCACTCATTCATCGAGGGGGTGGCCATGCCGGTCGAGAAGTCGATCGATCTCACCGCGACGGGATCGAGCATTGAGCAAGCCGTGGCCGAGGCCGTGGACCGTGCGAGCCTCACTCTGCGGGGAATTACCGGCTTCGAGATAGAGCGAATCGACGGCGCCGTCGCGGACGGTGAGATTTCCTACCGGGTCCTTCTGCGCATCTCCTTTGTCATCAAAGAGCAACTGCACGAGTAAGTGCATTCACCCGACAAGCCGGTGCGGCGCGAGCCTGCGCCCGGCGTCTTTCGACTGATCCTGCCGCTGCCGTTCCCGGGTCTCACCAAGGTGAATGCTTATGCGCTTGCGGGCGACAACGAGGTGACGCTTGTGGATTGCGGCCTCTTCGAACCGTCGCCCGACCGGGACGGGAGCTGGCAGCGTCTCGTCAGCGCCCTCGATGCGTGCGAGCTCCACGCGCACGACATCACCCGGTTGGTGATTACACATCCACACATCGATCACTACGGGCTTGCGGGCCGCGTCGCCCACGAGACCGGATGCGATCTCTACATGCACGAGCGATCCGATTCTGAGATCGACGCCTATGAGGATCCCGACGCCGCGGTGTCCCGGGTTCGATCCATGCTGCAGGATCATGGCGTCGACCCACAAGACATCGATGAGCTGAGTGCGTTCGAGGACTGGCGCGACTATCTCACTCAGGCGATCTCTCCAGCCGTTCGCGTGAAGGACGGCGACGACCTGAAGGTGGGAGGGCGTTCGTGGAAGGTCGTTTACACGCCGGGGCACTCGCCATCACACATTTGCCTATGGGCCGAGAACGAGGGGCTTCTGATTTCCGGTGATCACTTGCTGGGAGCCATAACTCCGCATGTCGACTTCCGACGCGAGACCGACGCCGATCCGCTCGGCGAGTATC
>JACDBF010000103.1 GCA_013695055.1 Actinomycetota bacterium | reverse complement strand
CGTCGAGAGAGCACACCACGAGCTGGGGCCGGTCGATAGTCTTGAGCTCTCGCCCGGCGCGCGCGGCTCCCGCAGCGATGTGCTCGAGGGCGTCGTCGTTGTAGGCCGGAGACACCATGTAGTTGAGTAGGACCCCATCGGCGAGCTCGCCGGCGAGCTCGAGCATCTTCGGTCCGGTAGCTCCGACGTAGATCGGTATGGAGCGCGCTGAGGCGTCGCCGTGAACGACGTCGATTCTCACTCCGTCCAAATGCACGAACTCACCGTCGAAGTCGACCTCTTCCAAGGTGAAGAGCCGACGGCACGCTTCTAAGACTTCGCGCATGCACTTGAGCGGCCGGCGGCGTTCGATGCCTACCTTGGCGGCCAGCGGATCCCACCACGCCCCGAGTCCGAGCATGATTCGACCGGGGGCCAGATCGTCGAGCGTCACGAAGGTCGAGGCCAGCAGTCCCGGGTTACGGGTCCACGTGTTGACCACTCCTGACCCGACCTTGATGCGCTCGGTCGCTGCTGCGAATGCGGCCATGGGAACGGTCGCCTCCCGCACCAGGCGGGACTCGGCCTGCCACACCGCTTCGAACCCCCGCGCCTCGGCGCGCTGCACGTAAGCCATGCCGTCGCGAATGGGGTGCTTGTCCTGGAGGTAGAGGGCGGCACGAGAGATAGCCGCAGTCTCAGGGCCGGGCGATGCCAACGTCACTAGACGATTATCCTCAGCGTCCCACCAGCGCGTCAATCGCGCCCGGCGCGCAAAGGCGTGGGCGCCATATTCAGCGCGCCCACGCCTTTTCAAAACTGCTCTTGCTATCCGACCGTCTTGACGTTGGTCGCCTCGGGACCTTTTGCTCCCGCGCGGGCCTCGAAGTCTACCTTCGCACCCTCCGCCAGGGACTTGAATCCATCGGCGTCAATGTTGCTGTGGTGAACGAAGAGATCCTTCGTGCCATCGTCAGGGGTAATGAAGCCGTACCCCTTGGCGTCGTTGAACCACTTGACTGTTCCGGTTGCCATACAAACACCTCCTCTACACCATCACGAACGAGGTAGGAAGGCGTTGGCGCAACCACACTCACGTTCTAACCCTCAAAGCCTAACGCACCCAGGGGCGATCCGGGCCGGGCGGGCCAAGACGGCCCTTCGAGGCCGTCCTCGCCACCTCTCCGAACGTCTGCTGCCCCGCCGGCGGTCGCTCCGCCCGCCGGTTGCCGGGCCCGGGGCGCCATGTAACATCTTTCCAGGAATGGCCAGGGAGGACGATCACGACAAGGGGGATCCGTGCGGCGTAAAGCTCTATCGATCATTTGTGTAGTGGCGGCGATGGTAGGGACTCTGCTCCCGGCGCTTCAGGCGGGGGCCCGGCCCGGCGGGGTGGGCACCAAGCTCAACGACTCGCCACGTCGGTACCGATTACAACCAGGGGCGCCGGCTCCCATTCAAGGGCAATGTCAAGAGAGTGGCACAGCGGGCGCCCGGCCGGATTAGTCCGTCGGTAGCCCCGGTGGTCGGCGAAAAGAAAGCCTGGCTCGCGCTCGACGACGCCGAGGGCTCCGTCTACCTCAAGAACTACAAGCTCCGCGGCATCGGCGACAACATCGAGGTCTGGGTTGCCCGCGACAGGGACCCGGTCTCGAGGAGAATAGATTTCCAAGAGGGTGACTGCCGTAACGGCGCGCGCACGACCATCACCGACGCGCAAGTCCAGTACCTCATTCAGGAGTTCGACCAGAACATCTACCCCACAGAGTCCACGGCGTTCAGCGTTCCGCCTCCGCGCGATGGACTGGCTGCTCCTCTTCCCGCACAGCTCGGTCTCCCCGACGACTACTACGAGGGAGATGGCGACGATACCGTCGTGCTCATCGACAATGTTCGCGACGCGAACTTCTACGACTTCAATAACGAGAACAACAACACGTACATCGCGGGCTTCTTCTTCTCGTTCTTCAACGAGCTGTTGGACCGCAACGTGATGACCATCGACGCCTACGACTGGCTGCACCGAACCGGGGCCAACCCGCCGGATGAGCCGGTGCCCGGAGACAATTGCGCGAGCGCTCCCGCCCGACCGTTCCTCTACGAGGGCGTCTTTGCTCACGAGTACCAGCACTTGCTCGAGTACTACGAGGACGTCGACGAGACGATCTGGGTCAACGAGGGCCTCTCTGACTGGGCCCAAACACTGACCGGTTATGTCGACCCCTCGGTTCCCATTGACGACATCGACTTCGACTCGCACATTCAGTGCTTCCTGGGCTACCTGGGAATAGAGACGCCGGCCAATCCGAATCCTCGCAAGGGGGGTCCCCGAGAACTCCTTGACGCAATGGAGCGACCAAGGTGATGACGAGATCCTCTGCGACTACGGCGCCGCCTACACGATGATGGAGCTCTTGGCGGATCGCTACGGCGACGCCTTCATGTCGGCCCTGCATACGAACGACGCCAACGGCCTCGAAGGCCTGCAGAGCGAGCTCGACGCAGCCGCGTCCGGGACCGATGCTGCCTCGGTGGTCCACGATTGGGCTGCCATGGTCGCCCTCGATGGGGTGCTCGACGATGGAGCGAACCTCACCGGGCGCCGGACGCGAACTACCAGGTGGGCACGCTCGACGCCACTATCAACTGGGACACAAAGCACGCATACTCTCGCCCCGGAGCTCCACCGAACGGCTCCGACTACGTACGCCTCCGCGATGAGACAGGCGCGTATCTGGCGGCAGGCGATGTCACCAACATCACCTTCGCGGGTGGCGATACACTTCCTCCCTTCCCGGTGGAGTGGAAAGTGGATTCCTCGCCTCCACAGCACAAGTCCGAAGCCTTCTACTCGGGATCGGGCCCCAACTTCGATCGATCGATAGTCCGGAGATTCACCGTCCCGGAGAACAAGCCGGTCCTCCATTTCGACACGAAGTGGAAAACCGAAAAGGGTTGGGACTTCGGCTTCGTGCAGGTTTCGACCGATGGCGGCGAGACTTACAAGAGCCTCTCCAACGACGACACCACGAGCACCTTCGATCCAGGAACGATCGATTTGGTGAAGGACAACGTCCCGGGCTTCACGGGAAGCTCGAAGGGTTGGAGGACCGAGAGGTTCGGCCTCAAGAAATACGCGGGAGAGAAGATTCTTCTCGCTTTCCGTTACGTCACCGACTCGGGAGTCGACCTTCCGGGATGGTGGGTCGATCGGATCAGGGTCGGCAACAAGGTGAAGTCGCGCGGTCTTAGTCTCGACGCGTGGAGAACGGCAACGGAGATCAACCCTCAGGAAGTCGAAGGTTTTACCGTGCAGCTGGTCTCCTACACGACCTCGGGCCCGCAGGAGGCACACATCGCTGCGCTTGACCTTCCCGACGGCCGCAACGGTTCGCTCGACGGCGCCGCGGTAGCCGACGCGATCGGCAATCAAGCTGATGTGGTCGCGGCCATAGTGACCTTCGATGAGTCGACCGAGCAGATAAGCCAGTACGCGCCCTATGAGTTGCAGGTCAACGGGGTAATTCAACCCGGAGGCTGAGCAACTTCGAAGCAGCGCTCGTGACAAGGGCCCCGGTAACCGGGGCCCTTGTCAGTTTCCGAACGCGCGCGAGCAACGTGCCCTTCGTCGTCTGCTTAGATTGACGGCATGAGAGCCGCCGTGTTGCATGCCGTTGGCCGGCCCCTAGTCCTCGAAGACATCGAGATCGATGATCCTCGGCCCGGAGAGGTAGGCGTCCGGCTTACCGCCGCGGGAGTTTGCCACTCCGACCTGCACCGGGCAAGCGGTGACTGGGGCGACCCGGGTACGGTGGTCCTCGGCCACGAAGCCGCTGGCATCGTCGAGTCGGTGGGCGACGGCGTCCAAGGTCCCTCCGTGGGGCAAAAAGTGGTGCTCAGCTGGCTTTATCCGTGTCTCGAATGCAGGGCCTGCCGGGCGAATCGACAGTGGCTATGTCGTGCGACGCGCGCGCTTCAGCATCTGCAACCCGACGGATCGACCCGGCTTCATCGCTCCGACGGCACCGACGTCTTAGCGTACCTGACCGTTGGAGCGTTTGGCGAGAGGGCCGTTGTGCCGGCCCACAGCGCCATCCCCGTGGACGACGCCGCTCCCGATGACGTCTGCTGCCTCGTGGGCTGCTGCGTCAGCACAGGCGTCGGTGCAGTCCTCAATACCGCAGACGTACAACCGGGGTCGTCGGTGGCAATCATTGGTCTCGGGGGCGTTGGATTGTCCGTCGTGATGGGAGCCCGGCTCGCCGGGGCGGATCCGATTATCGCGATCGACAAGTCGGAGGCGAAGCTCGAGCTGGCCGAAAGTCTCGGCGCGACCGATGTCGTTCTTGCCGGCAATGAGCGCGCGACCCGGCGATCGATTCTCAACGCAACCGATGGAGGGGCCGACTACGTTTTCGAGGCCATCGGGCTCCCGGCCACGATCGAGCTGGCTCTCTCCTCGCTCGCCTACGGAGGGGCCGCCGTGCTCGTGGGTCTCACCCCGTTTGACACGCGCATTTCCTTTGACGGCTTTCGTCTGGTGGATCGTTCGCAGCGTGTTCTCGGCTCTCTTTACGGGTCCTGCAATGCGGCTACCGACTTTCCACGCTTCGTGGACCTCTACTTGGCGGGAGAGCTGCCCATCGACAGGCTCATCGAGGGACATATCACGCTCGACGAGGTCAACGACGCTCTTCATGCCCTCCAGCGGGGAGTCGGCAAACGCCGGATCATCACTTACTAAAACAAGCGCCGGCCCAACCTGCCGAGCGGTGGCGGCTACAGAGAACCGGCTCGCCGGCCGATTAGTCGATAAGAAAGCGAACGAAGAGAAGGGGCCATGAAACTCCGACGTCTAGCCGCGCCTGCGCTGGCCATTTCCATCCTCGCCGCGCCCGTTCACGAAGCGGCCACGGCGGCCGAGGCCGGGCGCTGGCGGCCTCAGCCCGGGACTACGTGGCAGTGGCAACTAGACGGGCAAGCTCGATACCAGCGTCCCCGGTTCTGTCTACGACATCGACCTCTTCGACAACACCGCTCGCGTCGTTGCACGACTGCACCGCAAAGGGCGGCGCGTCATCTGCTACATGAGTGCGGGAAGCTCGGAGAGCTGGAGGCCGGATGCTGGCGCCTTTCCGGCCCGCGTCAAGGGCAGGTCCAGCGGCTGGACTGGAGAACGATGGCTGGACATCCGCCGGATGCAGATCCTGAAACCCATCATGAGGGCCCCGTCTGGACAGGTGCCGCGACAAGGGATTCGACGGGGTCGAGCTCGACAACGTCGACGGTTACAAGAACCGCACCGGCTTTCCGCTTACGGGCGCAGACCAATTGGCTTACAACCGCTGGCTAGCGCACGCGGCTCACGCTCGAGGACTTTCGGCCGGGCTGAAAAACGACCTGGGGCAGGTCGGCAAGCTTGAGGCGCGCTTCGACTTCGCGATCAACGAAGAATGCTTCAACTACTCCGAATGCGGACGGCTTCAGGCTTTCATAGAGGCGGGCAAAGCCGTCTTCCACGTCGAGTACGAGCTCTCTCCGGGAAGCTTTTGCTCCCGGGCCGAGGCCCTCGGTTTCAGCTCCATGAAAAAGCATTGGAATCTCGGTTCATGGCGCCGGAAGTGCTGGTGAGCCCTTCTCGGAAGGCTTAGGAGCGCGCGCGGGAACCCCCGCGGGTTCGGCGGTGTAGAGATCGTGTAGGACGACTCCGTGGAGGATCGGCCACTGGAGGACACAAAGCTAATCGAGCTGACCGAGAACGGCGATGTCGAGGCGTTCGGAGGGCTCATACGTCGCTACCAACAGGACGCTTTTCGGCTTGCCTATCTCATCACGCGCAACAACGCGGAGGCAGAGGACGCCGCCCAGGATGCATTTCTCAAGGCATATAGAGCTCTCGGCAGCTTCCGGGCCGGCGGATCGTTCAGAGCATGGCTGCTTGCGATCGTCGCCAACGAGGCGCGGAACCGTCTCAGGTCATCCTCTCGGCGGACGGCTCTCGAAACGAGGTCGGCCGCAGAGCGATCCTCTCCCGTCCCGGCCCCCTCCCCCGAGGGCGCGTTTCTGGCCGAAGAGGAACGCGCCGCGCTCGCTCTCGCGCTCGCTAAGCTGCCGGAAGCCGACCGTACGGTGATCGCCTACCGCTATTTCCTTCATCTGTCGGAGAACGAGATGGCCGAGGCCCTCGGGTGCGCGCGCGGCACCGTCAAGTCACGCCTCTCGCGCGCGCTGACCAAGCTGCGCGGCGTGCTTGCTCAAGCCGCTACGACCGGCGGGGGGCGAGAGGAATGAGATCTCTCCACGACCTACCCGACCACGAGCTCGATGTCGCTCTCGAAGAGTTGGGCGACTTCCTCGCTTACCCGCCGGCCCCCGATCTATCCCGGCGCGTGGTGGCGCGCGTACGGGGGGATAGGCGGTCGGCTGGATGGCGCCGCTGGGCATATGCGGCGGCCTTCGTGGCATTTGTGCTCGCGGCATCCCTGGTCGCATCGCCGGCCCTTCGCCATGCGGTGGCGGACTGGCTCGGCCTCCCCGGGATCAGCATCAGGGTCGACGACGATGGGCCGGCTCCGCGCGACGACGCTCGGCTGGCCCTCGGGCGGCAAGTGACGCTGGCTCGCGCTCGAGACCTGGCCGATTTTGCGGTTTTGTCTCCCCCGGGGGCTCTCGAACGGCCGGACCGCGTCCACTTCGCCCCCGACCCTCCCGGCGGCCAGGTCTCGTTCGTTTACCGGGCCGGGCCGGGCCTTCCGGAAGCCGAGAGCTCGGGTATCGGGCTTCTGCTCACCGAGTTCCGCGGCGACTTTCACCGAGAGCTCATCGGCAAGATCGTGCCGCCGGACGCCAATTTTCGCTCCCTCGAGGTCAACGGGGGCCGAGGCTACTGGATCGGGGGCCGGCCCCACTCTTTCCTGTACATCGATGACCGGGGTCAGGTGCGCGAGGAAAGCGTGCGCTTCGCCGACAACGTGCTGCTGTGGGAGCAGGGGGGCCTGACCTTGCGCCTCGAGTCCGCCCTCACGCTGCCTCAGGCGCTCGACATCGCTCGCTTCGTCAAGGAGCGCTAATCCCATTCTATGCCGGTAAACGTTCGTTTTTCGAACGTTTTTCCGCTCAGTTCGGGGGGCCGTCCGTTCTATGGCGGTTGCGGTAGCTGCGCGTCTTGCTCCGGTTTCCACACACGGCCATCGAGCACCACGCGCGCGAACGGTTCTTGGAGGCGTCCCAGAATGCCCACTGACAGGTATCGAGAGCGCAGGCTTTGAGCCGGGGCCAGGAGCCGTCTGCCTGGGCCTGAAAAACGCTTGCCAAGAGGCGGCTCAGCGCCCCCTCGACGCCGACCGGGTCCGGCGTCAGCTCCGCCCGGCCCCCGTCGTCGAAGGAGATCCCCAGGCGTGCGTTCCTACCCATGCGAACGAGGGTGTCCACGGCGGCGTGGTCGAGATCCTGGCCGGCATTCGCCCGCAGCAGCGCCCTCAGCGCCTCTCGGAGCTCGAGTCCCCTCGCCAGGTCCGCCGGGCCGATGGACTCTTGCGCCCCCATGAGAGCGTGATCAGCCAGCCATAGCCGCAGCTCCGCGGGAGATCCAACGGCATCCGCGCCGGTCTCGAGATCGTGTGTGTTCACGAACTCCCGAAGCAGCTCGATACCCTGAAAGGCCTCTTTCGAGGAGTCGTCCATCCATTCATCATACATTCTTTGCAGGTTATTCAACCAGTTCAGGAAGGGGCGGCCAACTTCCTGTAAACACCGACATTCTAGCTTGACAGGTGTCGTACAACCGGTGTAAAACTAATGGTGGTTACTCGAAACAAGTCACCAGAAAGGGGCACCGAGATGAGAAGCGCAGCTATTGCCGTGACCTACGGGACGATCCGAGAGGAAGTAGCCCGTGGACGCACCGAAGATCTGAGGCACGAGGGCGAGCGAGCCCGCCGCTACCCCCGCCCCCCGCGCAGATCCCGGCGGGCGTCTCGCCTGATCCAAACGGCAGTTCACCTGATCGCCGGAGATTGGTAGAAGAGTGGCGGCGAGCCTTCAGAGAGGACGGCAGAACATGAACGAGGAACAGGTAGGTGCATGGCTCGGCCGCTACGTCGCGGCCTGGAAGGCCTACGACCGCGATCTCATCGGAGATCTCTTCAGCACCGACGTCCGCTATCGCTATCAGCCTTATGACGATGCGCTGGAGGGCCGGGCGGCGGTCGTGGATTCCTGGTTCGAAGACCGCGACGAGCAGGGCCGCTACGACGGGAATTACCGGCCCGTGGCGATCGACGGCCAGACGGTGGTGGCGACAGGGACGAGCACGTACTACGACGCAAATGGCGAGGTCGCCGAGCTTTACCACAACATCTTCTTGATGCGCTTCGACGGCGACGGCAGATGTGAGGAGTTCACCGAGTGGTGGGTCAAAAAGCCGGGGGCCTGAGGCCCCACCCCGTTCTATGCCGGAAAACGTTCGTTATTCGAACGCTGATCCGCTCAGATCGGAGTTTTTGGGGGGTTTATGGGTTGGGGGCTTGGGCGGATTGGCCCCCGTCGACCGCGATGGTCGTTCCCGTCAGAAAAGGCGGAGCGTCCGTGGCCAGCCAGCGGATGACCTCGGCCAGCTCCTCGGGCTTTCCCATGCGGCCCAAGGGGTTCAGGCGGCGCAACAACTCGGGCGTCGCGTTGTCGAGGTCCTCTTGGACCATCGGCGTCTCGACCCAGCCCGGGGCCACGGCGTTAACGGCGATGCCGTGGTCGCTCAGGTCCACCGCCATGGAACGAGCAAGCGAGTCGATGGCCGCTTTGGCGGCGCAATAGGCCGTCGAGACCCCCTCGGACGCCGTGCCGCTCACCGACGAGACCAGGATGATGCGGCCGCCGCCACCGCCTCGCATGAATCGAGCCGCCTCGACGCTGCACAATACCGAGCCTCTTACGGCTACATCCATCGTCCGGTCCCAGTGCTCGGCGTCGATGTCGAGGACGTGCATCGCTTCATAGGCGGCCGCCGAGCTCACCAGCACATCGATGCGTTCGAAACGTTCGATGACCCGCCGGACGAGGTCCGTCGCCTCTTTCGCGACGCCGATGTCCGCTTTGAAGGAGGCGACCTCGGCATCGGGGACACGCTCTTGAATCGAGGACGCGGTGTCCTTTAGCACGTGGGCACGTCGCCCGTTGATCGCGACGGCGAACCCCGACCGGGCCAGGGCCTCGGCGCTCGCGGCCCCGATCCCCGTGCCGCCGCCGGTCACGAGGGCGACGCGTCCGGCGCCGGTGCTCAAGCGG
>JACDBF010000079.1 GCA_013695055.1 Actinomycetota bacterium | reverse complement strand
ATCGCAATCACGGCCGCTTTGGGTATCGCCGAGCCGGGCAGCATCGCAGACACCTACAACTACGGGAACACCGCCCCCAACATCATTTACGAGCTCGTCCTGGGGGGAGTTCTGACTTCGGTCTTCGTTCCGGTATTCGTGGAGCTGCTCGAGAAGGAGGGACGAGAGCGCGCGTGGCAGGTGGCGAGCGCCATCATCAATGTGTCGCTCGTGGTCCTGATCGCCATGACCGTTGTCGGAGTTGTCGCTGCGCCGTTCATAGCGAAGTTCTACGCCCTTGATCTAGCGGGCGAGGCCGCCCGCCTGAAGCAGCAGGCCGCCATGACCTTTTTGTTGCGACTGTTCATCCCACAGATCATTTTCTACGGGCTGACTGCGATAACCGCCGGCTTCATCAACGCGCATAAGCGCTTCGGCGCCCCCATGTACACGCCGGTGCTCAACAATCTGGCAGTCATCGCTGTGTTCGTTGCATTCCGCCAAGCCTACGGAACGGTGACTCTCGGCAGCATCTCCAACGCTCAGTTGTGGATCATCGGACTCGGAACGACCTCCGGCGTTGCTCTCATGGCGTTCGCGCAACTCCCCTTCCTCAAGGGATTGGGCACGTACCGCATGACGGTTTCCATTCGCCATCCATCGATTCGTAAGCTCGGGCGCCTTTCGTTGTGGGTGATCGGTTACGTAATCGTGAATCAAATCGGCTACCTGATCGTGCAGCGCCTTGCGACCGGCCAGCCGGGAGCGTACTCGGCGTACATCTCAGCATTCACGTTCTTCATGCTGCCTCACGGACTCTTCGCCGTCTCGGTCACCACTGCGCTCTTGCCGGGAATGAGTGAGCTCGCCGTCAACAGTGATTGGCAGGGCTTTCGCGAGCGGCTCTCAATCGGAGTGCGAGCCACGATCATGCTTGCCCTGCCGGCGACGATCGGATACCTCGTCCTTGCAGAGCCCATAGTCGGCCTCCTGCTCAAGAATGGAGCGGTCACCACGGCATCGATTCAACTCGTTGCGGGAGCGCTTCAATTCTTCGTGCTCGGGCTCCTTCCCTTCTCGCTGTTCCAGCTCTTCTTGCGCGCCTTCTATTCGATGCACGACACCAAGACGCCCTTTCTCATTAACTGCGGGGCGGTGGCGCTCAACATCGTGGTCAACGTCGTGGCTTTCTCCGTCCTGGACCTCGGCGTCAAGGGTTTGGCGGCCGGGCATGCGCTGGCCTATCTCTCCGGCGTCGTGGTTCAGCAAAGGGTCCTGGGGGGGCGAATCGGCGGCATCGACGGCAAGCGCATCCTCACCGGAGGATTGCGGATCGCGGTGGCGGCTGCGGGCATGGGAGCGTTGGTGTGGCTTTCCTGGCGGGCGATCCGCACACCCTTTGAGAGTGAGGGTCGTCTGCTTCAGGGGGCTCTGCTGCTCTTCCCCCTGGCCGTCGGGGTGGTCTCCTATCTGGGCTTTGCGATCGCCTTGCGCGTCGAGGAGCTGAGCTTCGTGCGCACCGCGCTCGCTCGCCGCGCCCGAACCGGCCGCTGAGGGCTGCAGAGAAATCTCATTTACCTTCGGGGCTGGTGAGCCGATAAGAGGCTGATGGGCACATGGAGGAACGAACGAGGCGTGGTGCTCGACTGGTTGACTCGAGTCGCCTTGGTACTCGCGTTCTTCGCGGTGATCATCTTCGACTCCGCCTCTGTGATGGTCAACTCCCTCGGCCTTTCGAGCACCGCCGACGACATCGCCGCAGCGGTGTCCACCGACACGATTGGAACGAGCGTGGGCACTCCTGTCGAGGTGGTCGAGGAGGCTGAAGCGCTCGCCGCGGAGGCCGGGGCCCGGCTCCTGAAGGCCGAGCTCGATACCCAAGGCGTCATCCACATCAAGCTACGTCGGACCGCCAATACCCTGGTAGCCGGGAGGATCAGCGCTCTCGAGCAATGGGTCCGGGCTACTGCGAGTGCGCGCGCAAGTACCGATCCCTCCTAGTGCATCGCTAGTGGACCGCCCCTATAGATCCGGCGCGCTACCCAGGGCGACGGAGCACTAGTCTTTTCCCCGTGTCATCGGAGCTCGTAACCCTCGCGCAGCGATATGTGCTCGAGTCGCGAATCGCCGGCGGGGGCATGGCCTCCGTATGGCGTGCTCGAGACGAGGTGCTTGCGCGCACCGTTGCGATCAAGATCCTCCACCCCCACCTCTCGGAGGACGACCAGTTCCTCGAGCGCTTCC
>JACDBF010000062.1 GCA_013695055.1 Actinomycetota bacterium | reverse complement strand
GACCGATCGCTCGGGGAGCTGCTCGAGCACTCCCGCGCGCTTCGCGAGGCGCTGCTCAGCTCCAGCTTGCGCTTCTCGGTCTGAGCCCGTGCCACGCCGGGCGAGCTTAGGCGCTGCTTGCGCAGCGGATCGCTAGTGCACTTGTCGACAAGTCGATGTGTCGCTTTGTGGGCGCTCGTCGCCCTCTTAGCGCTCGCCACACCAGCCACATCGGCCCTCCCGGCACCGACTGCACCGGCCCTCGGGGCCTGGGATGCGCCCTCCGAGCCTTCCCCGCGAACGGCCGTCGCAAAGGTGTCGTGTGAGGCTTGCATCGTCATGGATGACCGCGGGGAGGTCTTGTGGCGACGGCACGCGTCACGCCGCCTTCCCAACGCGAGCACCACGAAGATGGCGACGGCTTTGAGGGTCGTGAGCGATCAAGACTATGACCCCGACGACGTCGTGGTCGTTTCGGCTCATGCCGCGGCCACGGGGGGCGGAGGGCTTGATCTGGAAGCGGGCGACGCTTACACAGCCGGCGAGCTCCTCTATGCCCTGTTGCTGTCGTCATCGAACGACGCGTCGGTGGCGCTCGCCGAGTACTCCGCAGGGGAGGAGCAGCCGTTCGTTGCCGGCATGAACCGGCTCGCAGATCGCCTGGGAGCGAGCTCGACGCGTTTCGTGACGCCCCACGGTCTCGATGCTCCGGGCCATTACTCGACAGCGCGTGATCTCGCGGTGCTGGGAGAGGCGACGCTCGACGATCCCGTGCTCGCCCCGATCGTGGAGACCCCGCGTATCACGGTCGCCGGCCCCAGGGGGCCCGAGCTGGTGGAAAACCGTAACCTTCTACTGGAGACGTACAGAGGTGCGATCGGGGTCAAGACGGGCTTTACGGCCGGCGCCGGGAACGTGCTCGTGGGGGCGGCCATCCGTCACGAGCGCAGGATCGTCGCGGTCGCGATGCGCTCGGATGACGCCGCGGCGGATGCGCGGAGGCTGCTCGACTACGGCTTTCATCGCCTTAGCCGCTCGGTGATAGTGGCGCGGGGGCAAACGGTGGGAGAGCTGGTCCTTGATTCCGGCGGCTCCACCTTGGCCGTCGCCCGGCGGGCGGTACGGGGTTGGGCTCGACCCGAAGACGTCCGGCTCGAGTTCTTGCCGGCCGCCACGATCACGATGCCGGTGGCTCCGGGCGAGCCGGTTGGAGAGGTCGAGCTCCAAGGCGCTTCAGGGTACGTCGCCGCGGTGCCGGCCGCGGCCACTGAAGCGGTGTCGAGCGACGACTCGTCGTGGATGCAGACTGCTTTCGCCACCGCTTTGCGCTGGGGTTACGAAACGGCCGCAATGGCCGGGGCGGGGGAGCCTTAAAGACTCCGAGCGGCGTGCCGCCCGCCGAGATCCTGATAGCGCGGAGCTCGATAGCCGCACGCGTGCGCGCCCTGGCGAGCGCTCTATCGACCGCCTACGCCTCCACCGCCCAGCCGCCGGTTCTCATCTCCGTGTTGCAGGGCTCCGCCTTGTTTACCGCCGATTTGATGCGCTCGATCGCGATCGATATGGCCGTGGACTTCATCTCGATCTCTTCCTACGCGCATTCCGGAAGCCACTCGGGCGTTGTGAAAATCGTCAAAGACGTTGAGATCGACCTGTCCGATCGAGACGTAGTGATCGTCGAGGACATCGTCGACACGGGTCTCACGCTCAACTACCTGCGACGATCACTAACGGAGCGAGGCCCCCATTCTCTGCGCACGATCACGTTGCTCGACAAGACCGTGCGGAGGCTCGTTCCTGTGCCGGTGGAGTTTGTAGGCTTCGAGATTCCCGACGTCTTCGTCGTGGGCTACGGACTGGATTTTCAGGGCCGGTACCGAAATGTCGGCGACATCCTCGTGGTGCGCGACCTGGCCCGATTGGTGAACGAACCCGATTTGCTGGTGGGGTCCCTGTGGCCTCGCCGCGGGCAGCGACGTCAACCGACCTAAGCGCGGCAGGGTGATAGTTTCCCTCGCATGATCGAGCTGTCGCTCGTGGGGGTCCGAGTAGAGCTTCCCTCCAACCAGCCCATCGTCTTGCTCAAGGAGACCGCGGGTGATC
>JACDBF010000059.1 GCA_013695055.1 Actinomycetota bacterium | reverse complement strand
TCCCCGATAACAAGCGCCCGAGGTTGTAAGGATGGAACCCATCGGCGTCCTTGCCGGGGTCGACGGCGTCGAGAACCCTCTGCTCGTCGATGTGCGCCGGGAGCGGAAGCTGCACCAGGATCCCGTGAACTGCCGGATCCGCGTTCAGCTCGGCGATGAGAGCCAGCAGGTCGCCTTGCGCGACGCTCGCCTCGAGATCATGGTCTCGCGCCGAAATGCCGGCCTCGGCGCACGCCTTTCGCTTGGAGCGAACATAGACGTGGGAGGCGGGGTCGTCGCCAACGAGAACCGTGGCCAGACCCGGAACCGTTCCGGCCGCGGTTAAACCTGCGACCGCCTTGGCCACCTCTGCGCGCACCTGAGCAGCAATGGCCTTGCCGTCGATAATCGTTGCTCCCACAGGACTCCTCTCTCGAACGACGCACAGCGGCGCATCCTATCGACCCTCTCTCGGCCTCCGCATGCGTGAGCCCCTATCATCCAAGGGATGGCGAAGAGCGTCGTGCCGAAAGATGCCAAGGCCCCGCCGAGGCCGGAATCGGCCCCACTTGCTCCGCCCGGGCCGCTGTCGCTCGACGACCCGGCGCCCGAGGAAGCGTCACGCAGCTCGAGGCCCGCTAAGCACGGGCTGCTCAGCCCTCTCAAGCTCAGGGACTTCTCCCTCTTGTGGGTGGGCATGACCATCTCGCTTCTCGGCGACGGCCTCTACTTCGTTGCCATCGCCTGGCAAGTTATTCGACTGTCCGACGTCCCCACCGCACTTTCCGCGGTGGGAGTGGCATGGACTGTGCCTCAGGTCCTGTTCCTCTTGATTGGAGGAGTGGTGAGCGACCGCGTCGACCGTCGCGCCGTCATGATCGGCGCAGACATCGTACGGGCGGCGGCGATCGGAGCGCTGGGATTCCTGTCGGTCACAGGAGTCATAGAGCTATGGCACATCTTCGTTCTCGTTGCGATCTACGGGGCCGGAGACGCCTTCTTCATGCCTGCGTTCGGAGCCATCGTCCCCGACATCGTTCCCCAAAACCTCTTGGTCGAGGCGAACTCGCTGGATCAGTTCGTTCGTCCCATCGCCTTCCGCTTGGTGGGGCCCGCCATCGGAGGATTGATGGTTGCCACATGGGGCTCGGGAAGAGCTTTCTTGATCGACGCCGGTTCTTTCCTGGTATCCGCGTTGTGTGTGGCGCTCATCCGTCATCGGCCGAGAGCTCTGTCTGCGGGCGCGAAGCAAAGCTCGGTCGTGACGGAGATAAAAGAGGGTTTTAGCTTCGTGCGCTCCCATACGTGGCTGTGGGGGACCCTGATGGCGGCAGCGATCGCTCTGTTGTGCTTTTCGGGCCCCCTGCAAGTCCTCGTGCCCTTCATCGTGAAAGAGAACATCGGTGGCGACGCCGGAGACTACGGCTTGATCCTCGCCGTTGGAGGCGTCGGCTCCATCGTCGCGTCACTCGCTATCGGGCAAGGAGGCCTTCCTCGCCGGAACGTCACCTTCATGTACCTCAACTGGTCCATCGGTACTTTCGTGATCGCTTACTACGCGATCGCCGGGGCCACATGGCAAGCGATGTTAGCGAGCGTAACCATCGGGGCGACCTTCACTGCGGGACTCATCGTGTGGGGCACGCTGATCCACAAGCTCGTTCCGCCCGAGCTCTTGGGCCGAGTCTCGAGTCTCGACTGGCTCGTGTCGACGAGCCTCACCCCGCTGTCGTTCGCGTTGACCGGCCCCATCGCCCAAGCGATAGGGAAAGAGGCCACGCTGGCCGGGGCCGGGGTCCTCGGGGGCTTTTCGGTGCTGGCCTTTCTTCTCCTTCCTGGCTTGCGCGACATCGAAGAGCGGGGGGAGCACAGTGCCGACGAGCCCGCGCGATCTCGCTCGGAACGCGAGCCGAGCGAGGCCCTTCTCTATCTCAATGACGGAAATGGCGGCGACCGGTGAATACCATCGGGACCCCGTGCTCGTCGGCTGCAGCGATGACCTCGTCATCGCCGACCGAACCGCCCGGCTGAATCACAGCAACCGCTCCCGCAGCCACCGCGGCATCGAGCCCGTCCCTGAAAGGAAAGAACGCGTCCGACGCGCATACGGTCCCGGCCGCGCGTCTGCCCGCCCGCCGGGCGGCGAGCTCGGTCGCTTCCACTCGGCTCATCTGCCCTGCGCCCACCCCGACCGCGGCGGCGTCCCTGGCGAGCACGATCGCATTGGATTTCACATGCTTTACGACGACCCAGGCGAAGCGCAGGTCGGTCCATTGCTCGGATGTCGGCTCCCTCTTGGTAACCACCTTCGCGTCGCCCGCGCGGTCGACGGGATCCGACGATTGCACGAGCAAGCCGCCCCCAATGCTTCTCAGCTCAGAACCAGGCACTACGCCGGTGACTCTCCCGGCTCTCAGCACGCGCATGCTCTTCTTAGTCTCGAGCAACGCCAACGCATCGGCCTCGAACCCCGGGGCGATGACCACCTCGGTGAAGATGCCGGCGATCGCCTGCGCGGTGGAAAGATCGCAGGTGCGATTGAGGGCAACGATGCCGCCGAATGCCGAGGTTCGATCGCACTCGAGAGCCCGTTCGTATGCGGTCGCGATATCTGATGCGATCGCAACGCCGCATGGATTGGAGTGCTTGATTATGGCTGCGGCGGGCTCCTCGAAATCGCTCGCCAGCTCCAAGGCGGCGTCCCCGTCCAACAAGTTGTTGTAGGAGAGCTCCTTCCCGTGCAGCTTCGTCGCAGTGGCAATCCCGCCCGAGGCGTCACCCGAGTAGAGAGCGGCCTCTTGCTGCGGGTTTTCTCCGTATC
Organism: Actinomycetota bacterium; assembly: GCA_013695055.1. GTDB lineage: Bacteria > Actinomycetota > CADDZG01 > CADDZG01 > WHSQ01 > JACDBF01. The sequence continues at coordinate 3,297 of JACDBF010000059.1, read as the reverse complement.
GGAGGTCCAGCACCTTGCCGGCCGAAAGGAAGAGACGACCGGGCAGCGCCGCCTGTCCAACGGCGAGGTAGCCGGCCACGGCAGTGTCGTATGCAGCCGTGTGAGAGAACGCCTCCAGAGCGAGCTCCCGGCGAGTCTCGAGCGGGATCTCTCCGGTTGCGGAAATCAAGGCGCCGAGCGCACCGTATCTATCGGGATTTACGACCACCGCGACCGAGTGAAAGTTCTTCGCGGCCGCCCGCACCATCGCGGGCCCGCCGATGTCGATGTTCTCGACCGCCTCTTCTTCGGAGACCTCAGGGGCCGATACGGTTTGCTCGAAGGGATAAAGATTGCACACGACGAGATCGATCGCGGTTATGCCCTCTCGCTCGAGAGTGCGCATATGGTCGACCTTGCGCCTGTCGGCCAGGATCCCTCCGTGGATCTTGGGATGAAGGGTCTTTACGCGCCCATCGAGGATCTCCGGCGTTCCGGTAACATCGGCCACGCGCTTCACCGGAACGCCCACCGTGCTCAATGCTTCAGCCGTGCCGCCCGACGAGACGATCTCGATTTCCGCGGCTGCGAGCGCCCGGCCCAGCTCGACTATGCCCCGCTTGTCGGACACGCTCAGCAACGCTCGCCTTATCTTCACCAGCCGGATCCTAGCCCTACCCCTAGTCCGCTAGACTCCGACCATGTCAAATCCCCTGCTGCGCGACGGGCCGATTCCGGCCTCCGTGCACGGGATCATCGAATACGCCGCCGGCGCGCTCTTCATTGCCTCACCGTTGCTGTTCAACTTCGATTCCTCGACGGCCACCGGGGTATCAGTGGCGGTCGGGATCGTCATTCTACTGGTGGCCGGCACGACAGCGGGGCCCACCAGCCTGGTTAACGGCCTCGCAATCTCAGTACACGTTGTGCTCGACTACGTGCTCGCAATCGCGCTCATCGCGGCCCCGTTCGTGCTCGGCTTCTCGGGCGAAACTCCACCGACGGTGTTCTTCATAGTGTTCGGCGTCGCTCACCTACTGATCACGATCGCAACGCGCTTCGTGCCGGAGGCGACCAGGTCTCGCTCCAGCGCCACTCGTTAGAAACCGTGGGGGGCCCGGTTAGGCAGTGCCTCGCCATCGTCGTTCGAGGAGGAGACGGCATGCTTCCGGGAGGAGGCGGCGCTCGACTTCCTTGATGCGCTCGTGGAGTGAGGCTTCGGTGTCACCGGGTTCTATCGCCACCACTTCCTGAAGGAAGATGGGCCCGGTATCCACTCCGTGATCCACGAAGTGGATCGTCGCCCCGGTCTTCTCGGCGCGGGCGACCAGAGCGTCGCGCACTGCGTGGGCCCCGGGGTAAGCCGGAAGCAGCGACGGATGCTGGTTGATGAGCCTTGCAGGAAACTCGTCTACGAATGCCGGCGAGAGGAGGCGCATGAATCCAGAGGACACCACGAGATCGGGCTCGAACGCGCGCACGCGCTCGAGGAGGGCTCGGTTCCATCCTTCGCGATCGGTAAAGCCCTTGAAGTCGACTACGAATGCGCCTATGCCCCGCCGACGAGCGCGCTCGATACCTCGGCAGGCGCGATCTCCGACCACGCCGAGCACGCGCGCTGGAACCTCGTCCTGTTCGCAGGCATCGGCCAGGGCCTCCATGTTGGAGCCTGCACCCGAGAGGAGCACGACGATTCGGCCCGGCATCGCTCTTCTAGGTCACGGTGCCAAGGCCTCGGCGAGGGCTTTCAAAGCCAAGGGGTAACGGTACTGAATGCCCCCGTGCTTGCCCTCAAAGAGATCGAGCGTGTGCTCGATGCCCGCCTTGGTGAGCTCGTCGGAAAACGCCTGCGCGCCGAGGTCGAGAAAGTATTCGTCGGATCGGCCCGCGTCCAAGTAGATGCGCTTCATGCCGGAGAGCGCGTCGGTGTGCAGGGGCGCCATGCGCACGGGATCCCACGACAGCCACTTCTCCCAGATCTCATCGACGAGGCGGCCGGTGCCTATCTCGAAGGGCAGCAAGGCCTTGCCCGGGCGGCTCTCGTCGGGCGAATAGCATGACGCATAGCCGTAGATCTCGAGCGGGCCCCCGAAGCGATCCCAATCGAGATGATCCTCGCCCCTCAAACGCTCGAAGAAGACATCCCAAGAGCCATCAAAATGGTCTCGAAGGTGCCGGGCGACGCGCGGGAAGTCGGGCAGGTTACTCGCTTCGAATAGGGCGTCTCCCGCATGGGACGCAAGCGCGCCGAAGATGTCGGGGCGCAGCATGGGCACGACCATTGCGCCGTAGCCGCCGCTCGACTTGCCCGTGAGGCCGCGGTGCGCCCGATCGGAGATCGTCGGATAGCGGTCGTCGACAAAGGTACAGACCTCATCGCAGAGATAGTCCATGTAGGGCCCCGTGCCGACCGAATTGATGAACTGCGAACCTCCGTAAGAGGTCCACGCGTCCACGAACACGACTATCGCCGGTGGCACGTCCTCCGACGAGAAAAGATCGTCGACGCGCTCCAGCATGGTGGCCTCGAGAGGAGCGCGGTTGAGCCACATGTCAAGCTGGCCCGTGAAGCCGAGAATGACGTAGATCGAAGGAAACCTCACGTCGGTCGAGTCGTTGACCCCGGGCGGAAGATAAGCGTACAAGGGCCGCTTGGTTGGGTCCCCGAGAGGGTTTCCCTCGAGGAGCTCGGACTCGATGACGAGCTTGTCCACCGTCCCGCGTAACTCTCGTTCCCAAGGAGGACCGGCCACGCCCTCTACCGAGCGAATCCCCATCAGCCGGCGCGCAGCTCGGCCACTAACTCGGCCACCTCGGCCGGGTTCTTGCCCACCCGAATGCCGGCGGCCTCGAGCGCTTCGATCTTGGCCTTCGCGGTGCCCTTGGATCCCGAGACGATCGCGCCGGCATGACCCATTCTCTTGCCCGGCGGAGCGGTGAGCCCCGCGATGTAGGCGACGATAGGGGTATCCATATTGTCCGTGGCCCATTCGGCAGCCCGCTCTTCGGCGTCGCCCCCAATCTCTCCTACCATCACGACCAGCTCGGTCTCGGGATCGGCTTCGAACTCCTCAAGGAGGTCGATGAAGTTGGAGCCCGGTATCGGATCGCCTCCGATCCCAACGCAGGTCGACTGACCGAGATCGCGCTGTGATAGCTCGTGCACGATCTGATAGGTCAATGTCCCGGAACGGGACACGAGCCCGATCGGGCCGGGCTCGCAGATCTCGCCGGGGATGATGCCGACGTTCGCTTTGCCCGGCGAGATAACGCCGGGACAGTTCGGCCCGATGAGCATGGTCCCATTGACGCCACAGC
>JACDBF010000052.1 GCA_013695055.1 Actinomycetota bacterium | reverse complement strand
AGAACTTGCCGGGCATCGCGTTCGTGGGCATCGGCGGAACCCTGATTGCTTTCTTGCTGTTCGTCTGGGGCGTTCAGCGCGTCCGGGCCGAGCGCGCGTCCATAGCGGCTACCCTCGAGCCCGTGCTAGCGGGCTTGGTCGCATGGCTATGGCTCAGGGAGAGTCTTTCCCCCTCGCAGATCATCGGGGGCGCGCTGGTGCTGGGAGCAGTGATTGCGCTCTACGCACATCCTCCCCCGCAGCACCCCGCGGAATGAGCCGCAAACTACGAGTTGCAAGTTCCCTTAAGGGCCGCCGAATCCTCCATCCCTCTGGTTTATATGTGTCATTCCGTAGCGAGGTCCGCCAGGCGCTTGCCGATGAGCGGGGCGAACTTGAAACCGTGACCGCTGCAAGGCGATCCCACGACGATGTTTCCGTGTCTCTCGAGCACGAAGCGCTCCTCGGGCGCGTTGGTGTAGATGCACGTTTCGCTGAACTGGGGGGTGGGGTCTGCCCCGGGACATCGCTCGGCCACCCATTGCGAGAGGCGTCGTACCGAGCTTTGATCGACGACGCCCTCGTCGTCCGGGTCGGTCGTGGGCCCGGCTATGTGATGCCCGGCCTTTAGGCCTCGTCCAGGGCTGGGCAGCGAGTACGCGGCCGGCTCACCCCATTCGACAAAAGTGGGCGGAATGGGGCCCGCGTAATCGAAGTACGCGATCGTCTCGCGGGTTGGGCGAACGTCGAGAGTGATTCCCGTATCCGCAAGCAGGTCCTTCGCCCACGCTCCTGCAGTGACGACGCATCTGCCGCAAGACAGCCGGTCTCCGTCGACATCCACCTTGACGCCCTCCGCGCAAGGCTCGAGGGCGCTCGCGCGCGCCCGCGAGCGCACTTGTCCTCCGGCGGCCTCGACAAGCCGCACGAATGCGGCGCTCGCTCTATCCGCTGCGACGACGCCTCCATCGGGCTGAAAGAGGGCGTTCTCATCGGGACGCAGCACGACCATCGGAAAACGCCTGGCGGCCTCGCGAGAGTCCAGCATCTTGTAGCGCGCCCCGCACGTCTCGAGGGCGGCCGCATTGGCTTCGATGCCGGGCCCGAGATCCAGGCCCCCAGTCTGAGTCAGGAGCTTCTCGCCGCTCTCACTCTCCAACGCCATCCACATCTCGAGGGATTCCTGGGCCATCGAGATGTAGCCGGCTTCGGGATAGGAAAGCCTAAAGATGCGCGTCGCGCCGTGACTCGAGCCGCGCGCATGTCCGAGCTGAAATTGCTCGAGCAAGAGAACGCTATGGCCCTGTCGCGCCAGCCACCGCGCCGTCGAAGATCCCATCACACCGGCGCCTACGACGATGACCTCGAAGTCATTCATGGTCGCGCGCCGGCCCTCTTCAAGCGGGCTCTCAACATAGGCCCGGGGTGCGGTTAGCCGACCGAGCCCTCCATCTGAAGCTCGACGAGGCGCTGCAGCTCGACCGCGTACTCAAGCGGAAGCTCTCTGGTGATCGGTTCGATAAACCCGCGCACGATCATCTGCATGGCCTCGGTCTCGCCCAAGCCGCGCGACATCAGATAGAAGAGCTGCTCGTCGGAGACCTTCGAGACGCTCGCCTCATGTGAGACGGAGGCCGACTCCTCTTCGATCTCTATGTAGGGGTAAGTGTCCGAGCGGGATTTCTCGTCGAGGATGAGCGCGTCGCAGATGACATGCGACTTGGAATGTTTTGCGCCTTCCTCGATGCGAACCAGGCCGCGATAGCCACCGCGCCCCCCGTCCTTGGAGATCGACTTGGAAGTGATGGCCGAGGAAGTGTTTGGGGCCGCGTGTATGACCTTGCCGCCCGCATCCTGGTGCTGACCTTCGCCCGCGTAGGCAATGGACAGGACCTCTCCCCTGGCGCGCTCGCCCAGCAAATAGATCGACGGGTACTTCATGGTTACCTTTGAGCCGAGGTTTCCGTCGACCCATTCCATGATCCCGTCTTCGTAGCACGCGGTTCGCTTGGTCACGAGGTTATAGACGTTGTTCGACCAGTTCTGGATGGTTGTGTAACGCGCCCTGCCGCGCGGCTTGACGATGATCTCCACGACCGCAGAGTGAAGGGAGTCACTCGTGTAAACGGGAGCCGAGCAACCTTCGACGTAATGCACCCACGAATCCTCATCGACAATGATGAGCGTCCGCTCGAACTGGCCCATGTTTTCCTGGTTGATCCGGAAATAGGCTTGAAGCGGTATCTCGACCTCACAGCCCGGCGGTACGTAGATGAACGACCCCCCGGACCACACGGCGGAGTTCAAAGCGGAAAACTTGTTGTCGGCGGGCGGGATCACCGTGCCGAAGTACTGCTTCACGATGTCCTCGTGCTCGCGAAGAGCGGTGTCCATATCGCAGAAGATGATGCCGCGCTTCTCGAGCTGTTCTTGCGTCTTGTGGTAGACGACTTCACTTTCATATTGAGCCGTGACGCCGCCGAGATAGTTCTTCTCGGCCTCGGGTATCCCTAGCTTGTCCCACGTCGCCTTGATGTCCTCGGGCATGTCGTCCCACGAGCTCACCTGGTTCATGGGCTTGATGTAGTAGTAGATGTCGTCGAAGTCGATGCCGGAGAGATCGGCGCCCCACGTGGGCATGGGCTTGCGGTAGAAGATCTCAAGGGACTTATGGCGGAACTTGCGCATCCAGTCGGGCTCGCCCTTGCGGTCGCTCATCATGTCGATGACGGCGTGGGACACGCCCTTCTCGGGAGCCTCGTCATAAGAGGTGGCGTCGTGCCAACCGTACTTGTAGTCGCCCTTTAGGGCCCTGACCTCATCGTTCTCTTGCTGGACCTTGAGGTCCTCGGCTTCGGTTGCCATTCGGCGTCCTCCTGGGTGGTGAGGCGGGTGCCCCCGTGGGGGCCTATGAGAGGCGTCTGATTGAGCACTTAGGGTACCCTAATCCCCAGCGCGAGTCACGATATTTCCCTGCTCACGCCCCCTATACAACCGATCTGGGGGCCGGCTTGTTCCCCGTCCGCCTACCTAGCCGTCGCCCTTCGAAGTGGGCGCCGACCGAGGGTCGACGGGAGCCGAGGCGAGGTCTGACTCATCGTCTTGCTCGCTGGAGTGAAAGCCCGGGCCCTCAGCGATCACCCTGAAGCTCTCCGCGTGGGCGTAGCCGTGCTCCTCGCCCCGCTTGGCGGTCCATTCCCGCACCCACGAGCCGATCTGCTCGGCGTCGTCGCCCAACTGGCTTCGATGGCATAGAAGGGCCTCGATCTTGGCATCGATCGTGTCCGATATGTCGACCACCGTGGCTCCTCCCCCCGGCCCGGCGATCCACACCTCTCGAAGCCCTCTCCAGGGCTCGATCCCTTCGTCCAGGAGCTCGGGAAAGTGTCCGGGCGTGGTTCCGGCTGTGAGAGACACGTCCAACGAGGCCTGGCCGACGGCCCGGTGATCCGGATGATTGATGAAAAAATCCTCGATGACCGGCGCTGGGTCTTGCACGACAAAACGATGAGGCATGAATGTACGGAAGATTCGCGCGATCGCGCGCCTCAAATCGAGCGTGTGTTCGAGGTAGCCGTCCCGATAGTCGAGCCACACGATCTCTTTTGCCCCCACGACGGCCGCCGCCCGCTCGGACTCCTCGTGCCTCAGCTCGGCGAGCTGCGCGCCCATGATGGCTC
>JACDBF010000340.1 GCA_013695055.1 Actinomycetota bacterium | reverse complement strand
CGCCCGCCCCACCCGAGCTCTCGCGCGCGATCGGCGAGCTGGCTGGGGCCGTGCGGTCCCTCGGGGAGCAGCTCAAGGAACCCGACAGAGAGGTCCGCACCCGCAAGCTGGCCCTTCGCGCGGCACGTACTGCAACATCGCTCCTCCCGGAGCGCGAGGCTCTGGCGATCAACGTAGTCATCGGACAGGTACGCCTGACCGCGTCGGACCTCCTGCGGGGCTCGGGGATGGACCTGGCACAAGCACAGGAGGCTCTCGACCGCGTGAGCCTGGACGACGAAGACTAGGTTCGGCCCGCCAATCGGGCGGAGGCGCTCCGATATTGCTCGCCGGCGTGATAGCTGCTGCGGACCAACGGACCGGACTCGACCCAGGCCATATTCAGCTCTGTCTCGCCGAAGGACTTGTACCGAGCGAACTCGTCGGGATGCACCCAGCGGTCGACGGGAAGATGCCACGATCGGCTCGGCTGCAGGTATTGCCCGATGGTCAGCACGTCACACCCAACAGCTTGCAGATCCGTCATCGCCTCGTAGACCTCTTCTTCACGTTCTCCCATACCCACGATCAAGTTGGACTTGGTGACCTGATCAGTGCGCAAAGCCTTCGACGAGCGCAGCAGCTCGAGACTGGAGTCGTAGCCGAATCCGGGCCGGATCTTGGAGTGCAGCCGGCGAGCCGTTTCGAGGTTGTGCGCGAGAACATCCGGCCGGGCGGCGATGACCCGCGCCAGCGATTCCAGGGACTCTTCCTTGCGTCCCTTGAAGTCGGGTATCAAGACCTCGATGCCACAGTCCGGGTTGGCGGAGCGCACCGCGCTGACGGTCGCCGCCCAATGAGCGGACGCGGCATCGTCGCAGTCGTCGCGCGCCACTCCGGTGATGACCGCAAACTTCAGCCCCATTAGCCGCACAGCTTCGGCGACCTTGGTCGGCTCTTCGGGATCGAGCGGCTGAGGCTTCGCCGTCATCACATCGCAGAAGCCGCACCGTCTGGTACACAGGTCGCCGCACAACAAGAAAGTGGCTTCGCGCGCCTCCCAACACTCGTAGATATTTGGACACGCGGCTTCTTCGCACACGGTATGCAATCCGCGAGCACGCATGATGTTGCGGAGCTCCGTAAAGTTCTCGCCCTCTTGGACTTTGACTTTCAGCCACTCCGGCCGGCGCTGCGGAGAGGACGCCTTCGGTCCCGGAGACTCACGCAATGGAGCCCCGCGTCTCAGGTCGCGTTCGATCTCCGCTCTGCTCTTGATGGTGGGGATCAGCACTTTGGACATCAAAACTCCGCCAGCTTGCGCATCTCTTGCTCTATGCGATCGGTATCCAGCATGAACCAATGCTCCAGAGTCGGCGAATAAGGCATCGCGGGCACGTGCGGCGCTCCGATCCGAACGATTGGGCCGTCGAGCTCGAATAGTGCTTTCTCGGCGATCTGGGCCGAGACCTCAGCGCCCACCCCGAGAAACCTGGTGTCCTCATAGACGATCATCGCCTTGTTGGTCTTGCCCACCGACTCGAGCACTGTGTCCATATCGAGCGGGTAGATGCTGCGCAGGTCGATTACTTCGACCTCGATGCCATCCGCCGACAACCGCTCGGCGGCTTCGGCACAAAGGTGTTGCATCAAGCCGTACGAGACGCACGTCAGATCGGAGCCCTTACGCCTAACCGCAGCCTTGCCGAATGGGATCGTGTAACGCTCGTCGGGCACCTCATCCTTGATCAGGCGGTACGTCTTCTTGTGCTCGAAGAAGAGAACCGGATCCGGGTCCTCGATCGCTTGCGTCAGCATGCCCTTAGTGTCATGCGCAGTCGACGGGGCGACGACCTTGAGTCCCGGCACATGGGCGAAGAAGGCCTCGACAGACTGCGAGTGGTAGAGGGCGCCGTGGACCCCGCCGCCGTAGGGGGCCCGGATAACCATCGGAACGCAGAAGTCGCCATTCGACCGGTAACGGATCTTGGCGGCTTCCGACACGATCTGATTAAAGGCTGGGAAGATGAAATCGGCGAACTGCATCTCGGCGACAGGACGAAGGTCATCTAGCGCCATGCCGATCGCGACCCCCGCGATCAGACATTCATCAAGAGGCGTGTCGAGAACTCGTTCGGGACCGAACTCGTCAAGCATCCCCATCGTGGCCCGGAAGACGCCCCCGCGCGCTCCCACATCCTCGCCCAAAAGCATCATGCGTTCGTCACGACGCATCTCGTCAACGAGCGTGTCGTGCACGGCCTGAATAAGCGTCTTGATCGCCACCTACTCGGCCCCCACGTTCCCGTAGACCTTAGTCATCGCGGTCGAAGGATCGGGGAAAGCGGCTTCGCCGGCAGCCCTCACGCCCTCCGCCACGTCTTCCTTTGCGCGTTCCCGCATCTCTTCAATGGCGTCCTCGTCGAGACAAGCTACCGACTTCAGATAGCCTTCGAAGCGCGGGATTGGATCCTTTTCGCGCCATTCTTCAACTTCCGCACGCGATCTGTAGGTTCGGTCGTCGTCGTCGGACGTATGAGAGTAGAAGCGATACGTCCGCAGCTCGATCAACGACGGCCCTTCACCGGCCCGCGCCCGATCGACGGCTTCCTTGGTCAATCGATAAGAGTCGAGAATGTCATTGCCGTCGCCCTCGGCCCCCGGAAAACCGTAGGCCTCTGCCCGTTTGTAGACCCGTCCGGCTACCTGCTTTGATTCATGCACGCTTATCGCGTACTGATTGTTCTCGCAAACAAAAACCAGCGGCAACTGATGGATACCCGCGAAATTCATCGCCCCATGCCAGTCGCCTTCGGATGTCCCTCCCTCTCCGAACCAGGTGCCCACTACGGCGTCTTGCTTCTTGTACTTCTTCGAGTAGGCGATTCCGGCCGCATGAAGCACTTGGGTTGCAATGGGCGACGAGCCCGTGATGATGTTTCGATTCTTTGACCCCCAGTGGGCCGGCATCTGGCGGCCGCCGGACGACGGATCGTCGACTTTGCCAAAGAGGCCGTTGAAGACGTCCGTCGGGGTGAAGCCTGCGACGAGGACCAGGGCCATGTCCCGGTAGTAGGGGCAAAAGACGTCCTTCTCGCGCTCGAACGCCCACGCGGACCCCACTTGAGCCGCCTCGTGCCCCGAGACGGGCACTACGAATGGGGCCTTTCCCTGCCGGTTGAGCGCCCACTGGCGTTCGTCACAGAAGCGAGCAAGCAGCATGAGGCGGTACATCTCGA
>JACDBF010000023.1 GCA_013695055.1 Actinomycetota bacterium | reverse complement strand
CCGACGTGGCCGGTGGGGTCCAGGTGCAGCTGGGCGACGCCTACGGCGAGGAGAATCGCAGGATCGTCTTCGAGCTGCATATTCCGCAGCTAGCGGCGCTCGGCGTCGTGAAAGTTGCCGACGTGATCGTCCGCTATGTATCCGTGGGCGATGAGATCGCCAGCCACGAAGTCACGATCCCTCTGCAGAACAACCTCGTGAGCGCGGACGAAGCCGCGGCTCAAGGCCCCGACGGCGACGTGACCGAGGAGGTCCTCATCCTCAGGGCCGGACAGGCTCAGCGCCAAGCCCGCAAGCTGGCCGACGACGGCGACTACCAAGGCGCACAGAGCACGCTGAGGAACGTTGCGGACGAACTACGCAAGCAGGCCCCGAGCTCGAATAGGGCGGATGAGCTTCTTCGGGAAGCGCAACTGCTGGAGCAGTCCGAGGCGCTTGCGGACGAGCGCAGCTGGGATGCGAGCTCTTCGAAGGCTTTGCACTACGACGCTAATCGCAAAGGGCAGGGCCGCCGTCGATCGCACCGGCCTCCGAAGGATCAGCTCTGATGATCTCCTCCGCACCAGATCGTCTGGATCGGGAGAGCCAGTAATTCGAGCCCTCCCCGTCAGCACCGCCCCCCTTCGGTGACTGCCAGTAGAGCTGGATCTCCGGGCTAGCCGACTCGGTGCAGGAAGGCCAGCGCACGCAGCTTGAGTAGCCCCGCCGCCTGCTCGTTGTAATCGTGAAGACTTGAGTCGGCGAACAGATGGGCCGAACCCTGGTAGGAGGAACAGTTCTGCATCTTCGATCTCCTCGACTAGGCCTTCGGCCACATCAACTTCGGTCCATTCGTCGGCATCCATCGTGGGATCTGGAGCGGCACGCCCTTGGGCCACGGACTCTCAAACTCGGATGTCGCCACGCATCCGTGTAAGAGGATCGCCCCTCTCGCACTCGATCGCGTCTGCGCCAGCGACTGCGCGGGCAGGGCACCGAGGGAAAAGCCTGCATAGACGATGTCGGCTGGGAGCTCTGTCGCCGCCGCCAAACCACGGCGGATGATCTCTGGAAAGCCGACTTGCTCCGCGTAGGCGACGCCCTCGTCAAGTTCCCGGAACGTGTTGCCGTCGTAGAGGTCCGGGGCGTGGACTGTATGGTCGGCTTCTCGCAGTTCCTCAGCGAAGGCGAGACACCCAGTCGTCTGCCCTTGCGCATGATGAAAGAGGAGCAACGTCGTCATTACGACAGCGTAAGGCCACGTCGGCTGGTGCAACAGGGTTACCAATCGGGCGCTTCGAAATTCGCGGGAGTGTAGAGGGTCCGGCGATCTGGGCCCAACACGTGTTGCTTATGCACGAGCTCCAGGATGGAACTTCTCGTCGATCGCGCCGCCCATCCTCCACGTTCTGTATCCTCTGTGATCCGCAGCCAGACACCACGGGAGAACCGGCTCCGCACCAGAGGCGATCGAGCTTCCAGAAGGATGCGATTTCGACACTCGGACTGATGGACTCCGCTATTCCTGGGCAAATCTGTGCCCGGCAGCCGCCTTCAGAAGGGCCCGGGCGCAAGGCCCGGGCCCTTAATGCACTGTCTCAGTGATGATCGTCGAGCTGGCCCCGAATCGCACCGGCGGGGAACTCGGTGTTGTGCACGTTGACGTAGTAATCGTCTGGGTTCTCGATGACTTCCTTTATCAAATCGCTGCTCACATCGCTTGCGCAGCCCCTGGCCCCAGTAATCGTGTCGGGCAAAGGACTATCGCTCGAGAACAATGTGACCACGATGTCACCGGCCTCGCCGGCCGGAGCCTCGTGGATGTGGGCCGCCGTCGGGGGCGCAATGTCGGTCCACGACAGGTTGAAGCAGACCTTTTCGGTCCGTCTATTGACACGGATCCTGGCCCTGCCTGCTCCGTCTGGGTCTCCCGGGCCCGGAGCCTCCTCCGCGCCCGACAAAGTCGTCGAGAAGGTGGCGGCGTGCCGCCCTTTGTCATCTCCAGTGAAGCGAAAGATCCACAGACCGCTGTCCCGGTCGCTCGCAAGGATCAGAGTCTTGTTGCTTCCGGGCAGCCGGTGAGCCTCGACGCCCCAGAAGTCGTTGCCCTCCTCGTCGATGTAGTGGCCGACTTCCTTGATTCCCTGCGGTCCGTACCGGATCACGCGTAAGCCACCTGCGTAGTACGAGAGGTAAGCAAGGCGCTTCTTGAACGGGTCGACGGCGACTTCGTGCACCGATAGGGCGCCGAAGCCAAAAGCAAACGCCGGGTCGAGCGCCTCATCGATGGCGTACGCGTCGATCTCTTCGAGCGTCCGCCCATTGAGCAGGCGCACATAGCCCCACCCGTCAAAGATGGCAGACGCCGACACACGTTCACCAACGTCTCCGATCTGGGGCTCCTTGGTTGGGTCATACGGCAGGTCGTAGGCCGGCTCTGAGTTGAACATCAAATGGAAGGCCTCGTGGGTTGTGCACGCGGTGACGATCGGCGGCTCGGCCGGAAACGCGCCGGAGCCACAGTAAGCAAGATCGAACTCGGGGCCGCCAAAGTGGCGGTTCACCAATATCACCGCGTCCCAACCCGCTTCGATAGCCTCGTTGGCCTTTTCACCTGGGAAGCAAGGGTCAGTCGGCTCGCTTGGATCGTCGACCGGTCCCCGCTGGAGGACGAGTATTGCTTCCTCGCCTGGAGCGAGATCAAGATTGAATTCGGCTCGTTGTGGAACCGGCGTCGAACCCGGATAGACGTCGGGCGGGCAGCCGTAGCCACCGTAGACAACCGGACCGTTCAGCAGCTCGTCTTCCAATAGCGCGGGTGTTGCGCCACCCCCCACTGCGACCGCTTCGAACGACCCCGCGTTTGGGCCGCTCGTAATCTGCAATTCTTCTATGCGATGAGGGCTGAAGTCCTCGTCCGTGCCGACAATGAACCGGCCATTGGGGCTGAATTCCGCCTGGTGGGCGTTGCCCTCCGAGGGAGACAAGCCGGTAAGCGCGTCTTCGGTCGCGTAGTCAGAATCAACGATAAAACCTGGGTTCGCCGGATCGTCGACGTCCAACAAGACCCAGCCTCCATCCCAGTAGGACAAAAGCATCGTCCACGTTCCCCGGACCCTCTTAACGGTCATGTCGTGCAGGAACGACGCTTCGCCCAGCGGCGTGCCTTCCTCTTGGAGAACGCCGAAATCGTTCAGGTCGAGCTCCGCAATGAATTCCGGCGCCCGCGGGTCGGTTATCTCGAAGATGTCGACATCGGTGGTCTCCTCGTTGTCGACGATGACCACAAAGGCCCGATTGCCTGCCTGCCATCCGAATGCGCTGTGGATCTGGTTGAACTGACTGACAAAGCCACCGGGGTCGTCATCTCCGGCGTTTGCCGTCATCACCACTGGGTTGAGTGGATCGGTCACGTCCCACAAGGAGAATCCTCCCTCGCCGCCTTCGGCGCAGATCTCGTTGTTAAAAATCAAGACCTGACCCGTAAAGGTAGGTGTATCCATGTCGAGGATGTCGGAACCCTCCCCCGGGAAAGAGCCTTCGGCTGCCTCTATGAAACCGACCTGAGTGGGGTTTGTAGAATCAGAGATGTCGAAGATCGCGATGCCCGCGTCCGAGCAACCTTCTGGATCTCGTACCGTGAGATACGCGTAGTTTCCGAACGCGGACACGTCCGCAACCCGATCTGGGGCGGCACCTTCAATATCGCCCCGACCGACAAGTTCTACGTTCTTACTCGAGCCCGGTAGATGGCCTCCCTCACCGCCGTGCTGATGGTCCTGAAGTTCGTCGACCTCCACAGGGCTGTCCACATTTTGGCTGCGGAGCCGGTTGGGGACTTTAAAGTCAGGACCCGCTACCGC
>JACDBF010000445.1 GCA_013695055.1 Actinomycetota bacterium | reverse complement strand
GGCAACCATCTGACAGGTGACCTGCGCGCAGGCAGCCAAGGCTCCGAGAAGCATGTCGCCCGAGCATGCAGCCGTGCCGGCGCCGCCCGTGCCTTTGTGTGCCTGAGCTTGGTGGATAGCTCGGCCTACCTCGACAGAACAAGCTATCGGCGCCTCTGCTTGGGTTCCCGTGGCTCTCAAGGTGATTGTCGCCGACGAGGGATCACTCCGATACTGCTGCTTGAGCGGCCGCTGAACTTCCCTGACGAAGTTCCCTCACGTCCATGAAGCCCTCCTTAAACGGGGAATCGCCATTGTGCATGTGAGACAGGCAAATCTCAAACGACGCGATGAAAGGCGCCATCCTGATGGCTTCGGGTAGTGGACGAGAAGCTGCTCTGCGAAGCTGATGTGCCAAAGACGAATAGTTGCGGAACCGTCGCAAGAGGCATCGTCGTCCGGACCAGAGCAGGCTACGCACATGCGCGCAGATGGGGGTGACCATCTAGAACCTAAGAACGGCCTGTCGATACCGGTGAAAACGGACCCCTTAGCGCCGGTTTGCATCTGACGCCTTAGACGTGAATCGGAAGCTGACATTGATTTCGACCAACCGGCATCGGTGTCAACGCCGGCTGAAACTGACCCCCTTGCTGCCGGGAGGTTTTCCGCATTACCTCCGGCTTTCACACGCTCCCTCACACGCCTCGGCTCGAAGCTGCGTCGGTAAGCAAGTTCGACGCTAAGGAGACGACGATGGCAGCGAAGGTCGAGACGCTCAGATTTGCGACCAAGGTCCGCCCGAGGGTCGGCATCGTGAAGTCGATGGGAACGGCGCTACGCCGCTGGGGCGGGCGTGGACAGCTCGGGGCCCCTTCGACGTCGGAGATGGGACGCGCCACCGGCGCCCGCTGCTAGATAATCGGTTAGCTATGTCCGACCTCAGGATCAACCTTTTGGGCCCCCCGGCCCTTACGCGACAAGGTGTCCCCAGACCTCCTCCCAAAGGAAAGAAGGCGTGGGCGCTGCTCGCATACCTGATCCGCTCGGACGCGCCGGTCTCTAGAGAGCGTCTGGCGTCGCTGCTGTTCGCAGACGCCGAAGATCCGCTTGGCGCGCTGCGCTGGAACCTGGCGGAGCTCCGAAGACTCCTCGGCGACAAGGACATCCTGCGCGGGGAGCAGATCGTGTTCCAGCTGCCGCCCGGCAGCTCGATTGACGTCGAGCGCGTGGTAAGAGGAACGTCGCGACAGGCGATGTCCATGGACACGGTCGGCGGCGTCTTCCTGGAAGGCTTGAGCTTCCCGACCTCTCCCGCGTTCGAGGCGTGGCTGTTGACAGAACGCAGACACCTCGCAAACGCAAGCGCGAGCGTGATGCGAGAGGCCGCCGTTGGACGGATCGCGGCCGGCGCCCCCGAAGACGCGGTGCGACTTGCGCGCAGGCTCGTGGAGATCGACTCAATCGATGAGGCGTACCAAGCCTTGCTCATCCGCAGCCTCGCCGCAACCGGCGATCGCGCCGCCGCACGCTCGCAGTTCGAAGCCTGTCGTGCTCTGTTGATGTCCGAGCTCGGGGTCGGGCCCGGCCCTGACGTCCTCAACGCGGTGAACGCCCCGGCCGCGTCAGCTCCCGCGCCCTCGCTTGGCGGCCGCGCTTCGGCGCGCGCTCAGCTCGACGCGGGTGAGGCCGCGGTCTCCGCAGGCGCGGTGGACGCCGGGCTCGAATGTCTCCGGCGGGCGGTGGCGGAGGCGGAGACGATACACGAGCCGAGTCTGCAGGCCCAGGCTCTCTTCGCGCTCGGATCTGCTTTGATCCATTACCCGCGCGGCCGGGATGAAGAGGGCTCGATCGTCCTTCACCAAGCGATATCGGTGGGCGTCGAAGCCGGCCTCGGCTCGCTGGTGGCAGGTGCTCGCCGGGAGCTGGGATACGTCGAGATGCTTCGGGCTCGCTACGATCGAGCGCGGACCTGGCTAGAGGAGGCCCTAGAAGCGGTAAACGAAGACACCGGCGAAGAGGCCGCGATCCGCACAGTTCTTGGAGCGTGCTGGTCGGACACCGCGAACTATGCAGAATCCATCGATCAGCTCGAAAGAGGGATCGCCCTGGCTGAGGAGGCGGGGGAGAACAGGCAGGTCGCGTTCGCCGCGTCCTTCTTGGGGCGCGTTCGACTGTTGACCGGTGCGGTCGGAGAGGCGCGAGCGACGCTGCTACTTTCGAAGGAGACGGCGCAAAAGGAGGGATGGACGTCGTTGGTGCCGTGGCCCGAAAGCTTGATGGCCGATTGCATGCTCGCCGAGGGTGACGTCGACGGCGCGGGAGAGGCGTACGAGCACGCCTTCGCTCTCGGCTGTCAGCTCGGTGATCCCTGCTGGGAAGGGATGGGAGCCCGCGGGGTGGGCCTGGTGAAGGAACGCCGCGGCGCCGTCAAGGAGGCGATCGATTGGCTCTACGATGCTCGGACCCGTTGTGTTCGGATCGCGGACGCGTACCTGTGGATCGAGGCGTACTGTGCAGACGCTCTTTGCCGGGTGGCGATAGCGCACGGGCTCGACGAGGCGGCTGGATGGGTGGACGAGCTCGAGTCCAACGCGGCGCGCACGAACATGCGTGAGTACGTCGTGAGGGCCTACCTGCATCGTCACTCGATGGGCGACGAATCGGCCCTTGCCGCGGCGGGCGAGTTGGCGAGCGGGGTGGCGAACCCGGCCCTTCACGAGGCACTTGCGCGGGCCCCAAGTTCCGCCGCTCACACTGACTCTTGACTTGGGACCTCTGCTCAGTACCTTTGCTCAACGACTCAATCCGGTGTGGCTACTGGTGGACCTGAGGGCAACGGCAGGAAGTCGCGGTGACCGTGTTTGTGATGGCCACAAACAAGTGCTTTCCGTCGAGCGCCAGCTGCTGGT
>JACDBF010000338.1 GCA_013695055.1 Actinomycetota bacterium | reverse complement strand
TGCGGTTGCGTGCATCGCGCACGGCCGAGGTTCCGGTTACCCGCAGCCGCTTGACGCCGTACTCGCCGCAGGCGGCCGCATAATCCGCGATGACCCGAAAAGTCCGTTCGAGAGCCTCAGGCGCGAGCACGCGCGTTTCGTCCACGCCTTGTCCGAGGCGCGTGATCACCATCCGGCGATCGATGGGCCTGGCTCCCGTGCTCTGCTCTTCGGCAACTAGAAGCCGCGTCGAATTGGTGCCGACATCGATCGCCGCAACCCTCAAAGTAAGACCCGATGCTCAAAATTCATGTGGTCGGGACAGATGTTACGCATGGACGCACGCAATCCGGCCAGCCGGTCCGGGCGAGCACCATCGCTCCCACGGGATTCGGGCCGTCGCCCAGCTCATGCGCTACATGCGCGTGAAGGCACTTGATCCGCTGCGACCCTCCGCCGGGCTCGGCAACCTCCCCGAGGGGCTCGAGCCGGTCCCGGTGAGCACGGTATCGCGCCGCCGCCGCCGCGACCCGGCCTCCGAACGCGGCATCCGCTTCGAGCCGGGCGGTGAGCTCCGCCATACGCCCGCCCGACTCCTGACGGCTCGCTCGTTTCACGAGCAGGGGGCAGGTCAGCCAGAAGGTAGTGGGAAAGGGAGAGCCGTCCTGCAGCCGTGGATGGTTCTCGATGACCATAGGCACATCGAGATGACAGACGCGCGCGACCTTCCAGCGCCCTCGAAGCGGTCGCCCGAGTTGTGCCTCTACAAGCGAGCGCTCTTGCTCGGAATGAGAAAGATCTTCGGGGGGCCTGGGGCTGTGCGCAGACGTCATTGCCGGAGGCTACTCGACGCCCCTCAGGACTTCGTGATGACCAGACTTGCTGACTGCCGGCCGCGTGATCTTCCACCTGAACGGCGTGATGGATTACGCGTTACAACCTTCAGCCGATGCCGATGAAGTGCAGCGCCCTTTCGAGAAAACTCTTCTCCGGCCTCGCCTCTTGCGAAGGGCGGGCACCGTCGTCCCGACGCTTGTGCGCGCCTTGGGCGTCTCGCTTCTTGGGAACGACTACGTAAGTCGTTTCACCAGGGAGCGCTAGTCCGAGCTCGCGTGCTTGTTGCTCGAGATAGTCACGATCGTTGAGGCGCCTTACACGATCTTCCAGCCAGCGGTTGGTCGCGTTGAGCGTTTGGAGATCGTTCTCCATCCCACTGATGACGTCGCGTTGATCGATCAACCGTCTGGTGGGTTCGACGGCCATGGCCGCGGCGAGGCCGAGCGCCAGAACGAGGGCGACGATCTGCGGGCCCAAGCCGAGGCGGTGTCGAAGGGACGAGGCACTCATTGCTCCGACCAGCGTGGAAAAGCCGCGGCCCCCGGATAGCGGGCCGATTCGCCCAGGACCTCTTCGATCCTCAACAACTGGTTGTACTTGGCGGTTCGCTCTCCGCGCGCGGGAGCGCCGGACTTGATCTGTCCCGCATTGGTGGCCACCGCAAGATCGGCAATGGTGGCGTCTTCGGTCTCACCCGAACGGTGCGAGATGATCGTTGAATATCCGGCGCGCTGCGCGATTCTCACGCACTCGAGGGTTTCGCTGAGGGTCCCGATCTGATTTGGCTTTATGAGAATGGAGTTCGCCGCGCCTTCGCGAATTCCCCTGGTCAGCACCTCCGGGTTGGTCACGAAAAGGTCGTCGCCGACCAACTGCACCTTGTCGCCGATCCGCTCGGTCACGAGCTTCCATCCATCCCAATCGTCTTCGCCCATCGCGTCCTCGATGGACACGATTGGAAAGCGATCGATCCAGTCCATCCAGAAGTCCGCCATCTCTTCGCTTTCGAGCCGGCGGTCTTCGGACGCAAGCACGTAGTGATCGCCGTCTACGATCTCCGAAGTAGCGGGGTCGAGGGCTACCGCGATATCTCGCCCGGGTTCGTAGCCCGCCGCAGAGATGGCTTCCATCAGGAGCTCGAGGGCCTCGGAGTTGGCTCTGAGGTCCGGGGCGAAGCCGCCCTCGTCGCCGACGCCGGTGTCGAGTCCCCGGTCATCGAGAGTTTTCTTCAGCGCGTGATAGGTGACCGCGCCCCACTCGAGGGCCTCCGCGAATGAAGCGGCCCCGAGCGGCGCGAGCATGAACTCTTGAAAGTCCAAAGCGTTGTCCGCGTGCGCGCCGCCGTTGATGACGTTGAGAAGAGGGACGGGCAAAAGGTGAGCGTCCGGGCCCCCGAGGTAACGAAAGAGCGGCATGTCGAGCTCGATGGCGACCGCATGCGCCGCAGCAAGCGACACTCCGAGAAGCGCGTTGGCGCCTAGGTGGGACTTGTCGTCGGTGCCGTCCATGGCCAGCATGAAAGCGTCGAGGCCGCGCTGGTCGAGCCCGTCGAGGCCCGTGATCTGCGGCCCCAAGACATCGTTGACGTTCGCCACCGCCCGGTCCACTCCCCTGCCGCCGTGGCGCGCTCCGCCATCGCGTAGCTCGAGAGCCTCGCCGGCCCCCGTCGACGCGCCGGACGGAACCGCGGCCCGGCCGCGCGCGCCGGAGTCGAGCAGCACCTCGACCTCGACGGTTGG
>JACDBF010000394.1 GCA_013695055.1 Actinomycetota bacterium | reverse complement strand
TCCTCGATCACCGACCCCCAGGGCTTCACGTGGGATCACGGCGGACATGTCGTCTTCAGTCACTTCGGCGAGTTCGACCGTCTGCTCGAGGAGGTCATGGGCGACGAGGTCTATCGCCATGAACGTTCGTCCTACATTCGCTTCGCGGATCGCTGGGTGCCCTATCCGTTCCAGAACAATCTCCGGTATCTTCCCGACGAAACCGCCTACGAATGCATACTCGGATTGATCGAGGCTCAGGGCGGCGATCCCACAACCGACTTCGCCACATGGATGAAGGCGGTGTTCGGCCCGGGCATTACCGAGTGCTTCATGCGCCCCTACAACTTCAAGGTGTGGGCCACCCCCGCCGAGCGAATGCAGTCTCAATGGATCGGAGAGCGCGTGAGCATCGTCGACTACAAGCGCGCGCTAAAGGGACTCATCTCCCAGGAAGACGACGTTGCGTGGGGTCCCAACAACACATTCGTATTCCCCGCGATCGGGGGCACGGGCGAGATCTATCGGCGGCTGGCTCTCAAGCTTGACGGCTACATCTCTTACAACCGCACTCTCGTCGAGACCGACCCGCGCTCGAAAAAGCTCCGCTTTGCGGACGGCACAGAAGACGGCTACGACGCGCTCGTCTCGACCATGCCCATCGATCGCCTGGTCGGCACGATGACGGACTGCCCCGAGGACGTGCGCAGCGCGGCCGGCGACCTCGAGCACAACGGCGTCTACATGGTCGGAATTGGCTATGAGATGCCTCTCAAAGACGACAAGTCGTGGATGTACTTCCCACAAGACCATGCCCCCTTCTACCGAGCGACGAACTTCGGGAAGTACTCGCCCGCCAATGTTCCCCATGCCGACACGGCCCGCTATAGCGCGTATATGACCGAGACCTCCTACTCCAACTACAAACAGACTCCCCGTCAAGGCCTCGAAGAAGAGGTCGAGCGCGGTCTGAGGGCGGCAGGGGTGGCCGAAGGCACTCCGGAAATCGCGTCCATGCATCTGGAAGACATTCCATACGCGTATCCCGTGCCCACATTGAAGCGGGACGCGGCGCTAAGAACCATTCAGCCATGGTTGATGAGTCGCGACATCTACTCGCGTGGACGCTTCGGTTCGTGGAAATATGAGATCGGCAACATGGATCATGCCGTGAAGATGGGCGTCGATGTCGCCCGTCTACTCACCGAGAAGACCGCCGAAGAGCTCTGGACTCTCTGAGCGCGCGTCGATGAAAAGAGCCGTGCCCATAGCGACCGCCCTTGTGCTGCTGGCCGGAGCGAGCGTGGCCGTTGCGGTGCTGCGCGACGCCGACCCCGTTGCCGCCGGCGGAGGCCGTGCGGCACAAGAAGATCCCCCAGCCTCCGAAGAAGCAGAAGAAGAGCCTCTGCCCGCCAAAGCTTACCTGCGCAAAGCATGTCGCCTCCCCGAGCGGTGGGTCTCTTTGATCGTGCGCGGCTGGAACCCGAGCCCCGAGCGGGGACCGGATCTCGTCATCGTCCCCAAGCCTCCCAACTACGTCGGCAGCTTCATCAACACGAGCCATTCGGGGCCCTATGACTTCTTGCAGAAAGTGCCTTTGATCTTTTACGGCCCCGGCCACATTCAGGAGCTCAGCCGCTTCGACCCGGGCCGTGAGGTGACCCTCGCAGACATCGCTCCCACCTACGCGGAGATGCTCGGCTTCGATTTCCCGGCGCGCGATGGGACGAGCATCTCGGAGATCCTCGAGACTTCATCGGCTCCTCCCAAGCTGATCGTGACGGTGTCGATCGATGGAGGAGGCTGGAACCTGCTCGAACGGTGGCCTGATGAGTGGCCGAAAATCGCGCAGCTCATAGGAGAGGGAGTGAACATCGAGGGAGCGGTCGGGGGCTCGTCACCTTCCATAACGCCGGCCATCCACACCAACATGTCGACGGGGGCCTGGCCCGCGCGCCATGGGGTCACCGCTATCGCAGTGCGCTCGAGGAACGGCGCCATCGTGGGCGCCTTCACGAAATCGACCAACGACACCGGCGTGCCCGTGAACCCGACGAAGACCCTCAAGGTTACGACCATCGGAGACTTGTGGGACAAGGCGAATGACAACCTGCCCAAGGTCGGGCTAATGGCCTCGGGCAACTACCCGCTTGGCATGCTCGGCCGTGGCGCGCAGCTCCACGGTGGCGACAAGGATGTAGCGGCCTTTCTAGAGGAAGGAGGAGCGTGGACGACGGACCCCCGGTTCTACTCGCTACCCGAGGAGGCCAACGAGCAAGAGTTCGGGCCGGCAAGCGACCTGGAGGACGTCGATCGCGCCGACGGCCAAGCCGACGGCGCGTGGTTGGGGCACGATCTCGCCACAACGGGCCTCGGCAACACGCCGGCCGCCGCAGCGTGGGAAGAGCGCACCGCCGAGACGATCCTCGAGGCCGAAGACTTCGGCTTGGACGGCACCACGGACCTCTTCTATCTCCACTTCAAGTCCCCGGATCACGTGGGACACAAATGGAACATGATCTCGCCGGAAGCGCGCGAGGTCCTCGCGTCGGTCGACACGGCCATCGGCCGTCTGCGCTCGTGGCTCGACCACAACATCGGCGAGGACGGATACGTGCTGACGATCACCGCCGACCACGGCCAGACTCCCATCGAGGCAGGAGGGTGGCCGGTAAACAGAACCGAGCTGCTGGCCGACGTGCAAAGGCGCTTCGATCGAGTAGAGGACGACCTCGGGATCATCCAGCGCACGTCGGCGACTTCTTTGTTCTCAAACCTCCGTGAGATGAAGGCCAACGGAGTGACGCCCGAGATGGTGTCGTCCTATCTGTCGCGCTACACGATTGGCGACAACTCACCAGAAGGCACCGAGATCCCCACCGGCTTCGAGGATCGCGCCGCCGAGCCGGTGTTCAGCGCCGTCTTCCCGGGCCGCAAGCTTCCTCTCATCGAGCAGTGCTCGGGCGCATGACAATGCGCAGCCGGAACCTTGCCATCACGATCGCGCTCGCGCTGCTCGTGAGTTGTACTTCGGGGGCCGGCGAAGAGCCGGCTGCTTCAACCGGGCAAGCGAACGCGTCGCCAGTGTCCGACACGGTCGTGGCCGGTTCTCCGGGGGGCACCGCGTTCGAAAGCGCATGCGGGCTCTCGCGTTCCGTGTTACAGACGCTGAGGCGAGGCTACTTCGCCGGGCGTTCGCCGGAGATAGTGACGGTCCCGCGCGCGCCGAACTTCTTTGGGAGCTTCACCGCCACGACTCACTCGGGACCGTGGGACTACCTCCAAGAGGTTCCGCTCGCGCTGTACGGGCCGGGCTTCATACAATCCTACGGGGACCTGACCCTGGACCGGCCGGTGACGCTCGCGGATCTGGCCCCGACGCTCGCCGAGCTCGTCGATATGCCGTGGCCGCGCGATCGTCCGGGTCGTCCGTTGACCGAGGCGCTGGTTCCAGAAGACTCGCGTCCTTCCCCGACGCCGAGCGTCATCGTGGTGGTGGTGTGGGACGGCGGCGGCTGGAACGTCTTGAACCGGTGGCCCGATCAATGGCCGGTGCTCGCAGGATTGATGGACGAGGGAACATCGGTGCAGGGCGTGCGCGTGGGCTCTTCTCCGTCCGTGACGCCCGCGATACACGCGACCATTGGCACGGGGGCCTTTCCCAAGCAGCACGGGATCGTCGACATCCTGTTGCGCGACGGCGAGTCTGTGGCCGGATCGTGGGACGAGCAATCCCCCACCTACTTGCAAGTTCCAACCCTCGCCGACCTCTACGATTTCGACACGGACAACCGGGCCGAGATCGGGATGGTCGCCGAGAAAGGATGGCACCTAGGAATGATCGGGCGAGGCGCCGCGATGGAAGGCGGAGACAAGGACCATGCGGTCATGGGCGACATTCCGGGTCGGCTTTACACGAATCCCGACCTCTACTCTCTTCCTTCCTATCTGCAAGAGGTCGAGGGCTACGATGATGATGTTCGTACCGTTGACCTCTCGGATGGACGGATCGATTCCTCGTGGCAAGGTCACGAGATGCTGGATGATCCAGAGGAGGCGCGCCTCACCCCCGTCTTCTCGCTGTATCAGAACCGCCTCATCAAGGAGCTGTTCGAGCGAGAGGGCTACGGGGACGATGCGGTAACCGATCTCTTTTTTACCAACTACAAACAGATGGATCTCATCGGTCACGCATGGAACATGACCGAGCCCGAAGAAAGCGACGCCATCCGTTATTCGGACGAGGCGCTGGGCGATCTGGTTTCGTATTTGAACGCCGAGGTCGGCGCCGACGAGTGGGTCATGGCCGTTACCGCCGACCACGGGCAAACGCCGCTGGCATCGACTAACGGCGCATGGCCGATAGACGTGAACGAGATGGGGAACGACGCGGCGAGCAAGTTTAGCCTCGAGAGCCCGGAGCTGATACAGGCACAACGCCCCAGCGCTATGTGGCTAAATTCGCGCGTGGTGAAAGAAGCGGATATCAGCTACAAGGAGATATCCGAGTTCCTGCTCGATTACACGGTCGGCGACAACGTTTCAGACGACGCCACGGTTCCCGCCGAATACGAGGATCGGATGTCGGAGCCGGTCTTCGAGGCGGCCTTTCCCTACACATGGATGCCTCAGGTGTGGGATTGCGCGCTCACTCGATCCTGATGCAACCACGACCGCGTGGTGAAATAACACGGCAGATAGGATTGCGGGTGATCCGCTTGGATGCCTGCGTGGGCCGGCCGCCTGAAGAGTTAGGGAGTCTCCCTGCGTGACTAACGTGCTATTTCTCGCGATCGACTCGCTTCGAGCCGACGCGATCTTTGGAGGCAGCGTAGTGACGCCCACCATCGACTCGTACGCTCGGCGCGGCGCGGCGTTTCATCAATGCGTCTGTACGACCACGACCACGACCCCTTCGTTCTCATCCATGCTCACCGGCTGCTATCCACCCAAACATGGAGTCAGAGGGCTTCAGGGCTATCGGTTGTCGTCCGCGCTCGAGACTATGCCGGAGGCGTTTGCGTCGGCGGGCTATTCGACGTATGCCGAGGTGACCGGCCCCCTCTTGCCTGAAACCGGAGTCCTCAGGGGCTTTTCGGAAGCGCGCCATCGTCAGGCATACAAGGTTCCCTTCTTCGGCTGGCGCGACGAAGTCGTATCGAAGATGCGCTCATATGTGGAACCGTGGTTCATGCTTTTGCATATCTGGGAGGTTCACCGCCCTTACCGTTCGCCGCCCGATTTCGAGAAACGCAAGGACAAGGCGGGTTACCAGGCAGCCGTACATGCCACGGACGAGTGGCTCGAGCCGGTCTTTGCGGCGGCTGGGGACGACGCCATCATCGTCATCACCGGGGACCATGGGGAGGAGTACCCAGACACGGCGTTTGATTTCCAGATGCTGCGCGCGGCCCGCAGGGCGCGCCGCGCCTTCAGGCTCTCCCAGTGGTTTCCCTACCTCGACAACCGCTTTGCCGGCATGGAGATCGGGCATGGGTTTGCGCTCCATGAACACTTGGTGCGCGTTCCGTTGGTCATGTCGGGTCCGGGGATCGCGCCACGGGGGCCGGTAGCCGATCAAGTTCGCCACGTCGATATCTTTCCCACGCTCGCCGACATCTGCGGGCTCGAGCCACCCGCTCACGCGGACGGGCGCAGTCTTCGCCCCTTGATCGAAGGGCGGCCGTTGCCCGAAGAGGCTGCCTACATGGAAGCAGTTGGCGTGAAGCTCGAGGGAGACCGCATCGTCGGGGCGCGCACACCGGAGTGGAAGCTGCTCGTGAGCGGCGGTGGAAAGCGCTCTCTGCTCAGAATCGGCGGGGCGAATGGTCCCAACGAGAGCCGCAACCTGTATGCGAAGCATCCCGATGTCGCGCACAAGCTCGAGAGCTTCATCCAGAGCGTCACCGATACCGAGGTCGATGCCGATTCGGGTATGACCGATGAGGAAGAAGCGACCGTCGAGAAGCATCTCCGCGACCTCGGATACTTGTAGGTTGTTCTTCATCGTGGGGTCCGCCCGCTCGGGCACGACATTGATTCGCATCATCTTCAACGCACATTCGGCCATTGCCGTGCCACCGGAATCTCGATTCGTCGTCGAGCTCTATGAAGGCGCTGAGGAGATTGAGGTCGACGGCCTCTTGGTCTCGCTGGCCGCCCACAAACGCTTTCAAGCGTGGGATCTTCCCATCGAGGCAATCCGTGAAGGCATCGAGGGTCCTCGCGCTGCCTACGCGGACATCATGGAGGCCGCCTACCGTGCATACGCGCGCGCACGGGGCAAGAGCTGCTGGGGCGACAAGACGCCGCGCTACATAGAGAATCTTCCCCTCCTAGCCAACCTCTTCCCCCACGCTCTCTTCATTCACATCGTGCGCGACGGACGGAACGTCGCTCTTTCGTACTCCGAGGTTCCCTTCGGACCAAAGACGGTCGCCAAGGCCGCGGCGCTCTGGGGGGGCCGGGTCTCAAAGGGACTCGAGGCGGGTCGGGCTCTCGGGCCGGATCGCTACATTGAGGTCACGTACGAGGACTTCGTAGTCGCTCCCGAGCCACACCTGAGGCGACTCTGCGATTTCATCGACGTCGAGTTCGAGCCGGGCATGCTCGACTACAAAGAGACGGCATCCGATGAGATTCTCGGACGGGCAGCACGCTATAACCCGCTCGTGCGAGAGAGACCTCGAGCGGAAGTGCGCGCCTGGAAGGACCAGATGAGCCCCCAGCAAGTGGAGATCTTCGAGGCCGTTGCCGGCGACGTGCTTTCGGAGCTTGGATACGAACGCCTCTACCCGGCCCCCGGCGCGCGCGCCAGAGTGGTAGCCGCGCTAGCGCGCGCCGGCCTCCCGGTGGGTCGCCTGAAACACCTCACGCGCTAGCGAGCGACGGGAAACCCCATGCCGAGTGGGTGACAGATGGCGCCCGCCGCCACTCAGCACCCACTCGGGCCGGGGGGCTAGGCGGGGATGAAGGAGAGCCGGACCGTGCGCCCCGGATTGTCCCGGTTGAGGTCCACGAGCACGATGCTCTGCCACGTCCCCAGCTGAAGCGCCGAATCGACGACCGGGACCACCAGCGAAGGAGAGATGAACGCCGGCAGGACATGATCGGCGCCATGCCCGGGCGAACCATGGCTGTGCACATAAGCGCGCCTTCGCGGCAAGAGACCTTCCAAGGCGTTGTCCAAGTCGTCTTCCGACCCTGATCCCGTCTCGATCAAGGCCAGGCCCGCAGTCGCGTGCGGGACGAAAACGCTCACGAGCCCATTTGACCCCGCAGAGGACACGAACCGTTCGACCTCGCCTGTGAGATCCGTGAACTTCCTTTTCGAAGTATCGACCGAAAGCGCGTCAGTCCTCATTGGTCGTATCCAAGTGCCCTCATCGTCGGTTCTATGACGGACAGTATGCGCCCAATCTCGTCCGGGTTCTCGCGCTTCCACTTGCCCCGCTCGGGTGGAGTGACCGTATTGATG
>JACDBF010000385.1 GCA_013695055.1 Actinomycetota bacterium | reverse complement strand
TCGGGGAACGCTTTCGGCATCGATCTCCTCCTTCCTGTGATGGTCACCATCACAGCTCAGGAGTCAACCGAACCTGGGGCAATCCCTCACGGCCTGCTGTTCGCGTCGGACGCGCTTCTTCTGGGACGGAAGACCTACGAGGGATTCGCGGAGGCTTGGCCCGCTAGGACCGGTGATGATTACTCCGACAGGATCAACAGTCTGCCCAAGTATGTGGCCTCAACAACATTGCAGAAGACCACCTGGAACGCCACCCTCATCAAAGATGTCGTCGCCGGAGAAGTCGCCAAGCTGAAGGAACAAACCGGCCCAAGCATCCTGAAGTTCGGTACCGGTGAGCTCGACCACACGCTGATGCAACACAATCTCGTTGACGAATTCCATTTCTGGCTCTTCCCCGTCGTCGCCGGAAGCGGTCAACGCCTCTTCGAGGGGATCGATACCATGCACCTGAAGCTTGTGGACAAAACGACATTCAACTCGGGCATCGTCGTCCTCAAGTACAGCCCTAAGTAATACCGTCCAAGGGCTGGCTCCATCCCGAGGTTCGGTGTGTCGCCTGCACCGGATACCTTGTCCCTATGGGTTTAGATGAGGTCTCGACAACGCGGAAAAAGAGGCTCATCATCACCACGGCCGGGACGCGTCAGGAAGCGTTCGGACCGTCGGAGTGGGGTCTGCTCACGGGCATCGCCTTGATCTGGGGCTCGTCGTTTCTTTTCATCGAGATTGGTCTCGAGACCTTCTCACCAGCGGTGGTCGCGATGGCCCGGCTCGCTCTGGGGTTTGCTGCCGTCGCTGTTTTTCCACGCGCCCACCAACCCATACAGCGCGACGACCTACCCCGTGTCGCTCTGCTTGGAGCTTTTTGGATGGGAGCGCCTTTGCTTCTCTTCCCGTTGGCGCAGCAGCATGTGGACTCGTCCGTCGCCGGCATGATCAACGGGGCGCTTCCTCTCTTCAGCGCCTTGGTGTCAACCGTCCTGCTGCGCCGCCTGCCCGGTCGTTGGCAAGTGGCGGGCCTAGTAGTCGGCTTTGTCGGCATGGTTGGCATAACCCTGCCGAGCGCGCGCGGGACTCAGGCGTCGGCCGGCGGCGTCGCACTGGCTGCTCCTCGCGGTGGGCTGTTACGGCGTGGCTGCGAACCTAGCGGTGCCGCTGCAGCAGCGTTACGGAGCCCTGCCGGTCCTACTTCGCGCACAGGCCGTCGCCATGGTGATAGTCGTTCCTTTTGGAACCGTTGGCCTCTTTCATTCGACCTGGTCATGGGACGGCGCCCTCGCGATGCTTCCGCTCGGCCTGCTGGGCACGGGACTGGCCTTCGCTGCAGCGGCCACCCTCGTGGGTCGAGTAGGGGCCGCGCGCGGCTCCGTGGCGATCTACTTCGTCCCCGTCGTGGCCGTCGTCCTCGGCGTGATAGTCCTCGGCGAACAGGTTGCGCCGCTTGCCCTGGCTGGAACAGGCCTCCTGCTCGTCGGCGCGTGGCTGACGTCGCGTCGCGAGGTGCGTCCGTGAGACTCGTCTTAGGCCCTGTTGGCCGAGCCCGATTCAGCCCGTCGAGGACGTGTCCTGCGCGCTCAGTCTTTGGTGGGCGTGGCATCCCCGGCCAGCGCCCGACGCGCCGCATCCGCGGCCGTATCTGCAAGCCCCTGGGCCTGTGCGATTCTCGCGTCCTCCACCCCGCGCAGATTGATTCTCACGAGAAGCGCACAAGCCTGTGCGCCGGCCTGAGCGAGCAGCGCACCTGTAATCGCGTCGCCCCTCAGATTGTCGTTCCCCAGCCGGGCGAGGTCTTCGGCGAGCTGCGCTATCTCCGCCCCTGCTTGCGCTATCGCCAGCGGGATGTCTGCGGCTCCGGATAAAGCAGACCGGACCATTTCCCTTCGGGCGCCTGGATTGCCTTCAGTCGAGGTCTGTAAGGAGACCAACACCTCTTGATAAGCGCGCGCATCCTCTTGCGCGAGTGCAAGCACCTTATGGCGAAGCGCATCTGCGGTTTCGGCGATTCGCGACGCGTCCGGCAACTGATCGTCCGAAAAAAGTGCGGCCATCGACGCGAGACCTGCGGCCATCGCAATCACTACAGCGGCAACTGAGCCTCCTCCGGGCGTTGGCTCCCGCGCAGAGAGGTCTTCGAGGAACTCTTCGAGTGTCTGGTTGAGATAGATAGAGCCGCTCGAAGTCTCGGACTTCGTGTCCGGACCGGCAATGTGTTCGGCGGCGTCGAGGTCGCCGATGGCGGGGTCGTCTTCCCTCAAGAGAGCCCTACTATCTCGCCGTCCTCGTCGATGTCTATGACCTCTGCTGCGGGTCGCGAGCTGAGCCCCGGCATTGTGCGCATATCTCCGCAGATCGGATAGATGAACCCCGCTCCGACCGAGGCTCGTACCTCACGAACGGGGAGCACCCACCCGGTCGGCGCTCCCTTGAGCGCCGGATCGGAGGAGATGGAAAGGTGCGTCTTGGCGATGCAGACCGGCAGATTCCCAAAGCCGTTTGCCTCGTACCACTCGATCTGACGAGCAGCCTTCGAATCGTATTCAATCCGCTCGGCCCCGTAGACCTTGGTCGCGACGGAATGAATCTTTTGCTCGAGGGTGTCGCTGTCGTCGTACAGAAACTTGAAGTCATTAGGCTCTTCGGCCGCTTCGGCAACGGCCTCGGCGAGCTCGGTGGCCCCTCTGCCGCCATCCTTAAAGTGTGTGCACGCAGCCGCGCGAGCTCCTTGCTCTTCGGCAATCTCACGAATCGCGGCGCTCTCGGAATCATGATCGGTGGGGAAGGAGTTGATAGCGACGACGGGTTCCACTCCGTGAAGGCGGATGTTATGGATCTGCTTGATGAGGTTGTCGGCGCCGGCCCGGACATCATCCGGGTTTTCTTCGAGCATGGCCGGGGGTAGAGGGCGACCGGCAACGACGTGATGGCGGCCCGAATGACTCTTGAGCGCGCGCACGGTTGCGACGAGGACTGCGGCGTCGGGGCGGAGACCCGATGCGCGGCACTTGATGTTGAAGAATCGTTCTGCGCCCATATCGGCCCCGAATCCGGCTTCGGTGATCAGGTATTCGCTTGCGTGAATGCCTATGAGATCGGCGACGACCGAGGAATTGCCGTGCGCGATATTTCCAAACGGTCCTGCATGAACCAGCACGGGAGTGTTCTCGAGGGTCTGCATGAGGTTAGGCTTGATGGCTTCGCGTAACAAGACCGTCATTGCGCCGGCCGCCTTGAGCTGCTCGGCGGTCACGGGCTGTCCGTCTGTGTTCGAGCCAATCACTATGCGGCCTAATCTTGCGCGCATGTCTTGCAGCGAGCTCGACAGCGCTAGCACGGCCATGACCTCAGAGGCGGCGGTGATGTCGAAGCCGGTCTGGCGAGGGATGCCGTCTGCTCGAGCACCTAGGCCTGAAACTATGTTGCGCAGCGCCCGATCGTTTACATCCAGTACGCGCCGCCATGTGACGCTGAACTGTTCGATATCCACTCCGTCCCGGCGGTAGAGGTGATTGTCAATGATCGCCGCAAGTAAGTTGTGCGCCGCAGTCACCGCGTGCATATCGCCGGTCAAATGCAGGTTGAGCAATTCCATCGGTACGACTTGGCTATAGCCTCCCCCTGCAGCCCCTCCTTTGATGCCGAAGGTCGGCCCCATCGAAGGTTGACGGATTGCCACGGTTGCTTTCTTGCCGATGTGCGTGAACCCCTGACCGAGACCGACGGTGGTGGTGGTCTTACCCTCGCCCAGCGGAGTCGGAGTGATGGCGGAAACCACAACGTACTTAGCCCGCGGCCGATCGGCAAGCTCTTCGACCGCTTTGAGCTTGATCTTTGCGGCACCTTCGCCGTGCGGCTCGAGCAGATATGCTCCGATGCCCATTTCTGCGGCCACGTCAACCAGCGGTTTGAGTGATGCCCCTCGGGCGATCTGCAGGTCGGACGGGAATCCCATTAACGCACCTCCGTATCTATATCCCGGGTGACACAAAGCCGTCCACGTCAACGCCGAACTCCTTGCCGGCGTCCAATAACGCGTCGAACAAGTACTGGCCGTAAGAGCGCTCGTAGTGGAGTAGGTAAGAACGCTCCCCGTTGTAGTCGTCCCGCACGATGTCGGTGACAACCCGCGCTACGGAGCTCCGAAGGGCAACACCGTCAGGCGTAATTTGCTTGGAGAGATCTATGGCGCATACCTTTTCAAGAAGCTTGGGGGCAGCCCCACCGGTCAAGCGTACGGCCGCCCGTTCATGCGTGAGGTCGAGAATGCTCACCCGCTCCTGCCGCCCAACGCTTTCTATCTCGATAACTCCCGTCGAATCGGCCTGCGGGGGCCCTATCAACCACCACTCGCCGGGCGCGGCAGCCGTCACCATTGCCCCGCGGCCATTGCGAATCGCACGGCCGAGGGGGACATCGAGGAGCTCGGCGACGTTGCCGTCCACGGGCGCCCGCACAAGTGTCTTTGTAAGCGGAGTTACGTCGGTCATGCGCAGATCGGCCGTAGTGCGACGAGCGCTGACCTCCCAGCCGTGCATTACCTCCACGGGCGCCGCCGGCGAGATCGGGCTCCGTGCGATCCGCCGATCGTTAGCCACGAAGCCGTGTCCCCTCCGGATCGAAATGCGCGAGCTGCGCCGTCACCCTAGCCGGTATTCGGCGATTGTCCGGCAGCTTGACGGTCACCGATGTTCCAGCCGCCATGAGGTGAGGCGCAACCAGCCCGAGGCAGATTGAGCGTTCGAGCGTTGGCGACATCCGGCTCGAAGTGATGCGACCGGCTATGGAGCCGTCGTCGTCGATGATCTGGCTTCCTTCTGCAGGGACAAGCGAC
>JACDBF010000379.1 GCA_013695055.1 Actinomycetota bacterium | reverse complement strand
TGTCGATGAAGTTGCCGCCTTCGTCTATGAAGCGGTCGACCATGGTCTTCGTGCCGTCTTCGTCCACCTCGCGGCCAAAGGTCATGGTCCCGAGACAGAGCTCCGACACCATCACACCGCTGCGACCCAGTGGTCGATAATCCATGCGTTTCCTCCTAGTTTGGATGCTTGGTGGTTCTTTACCAAAAGGGCTTGCTTCTAACCTTCAGAGGCTTGGAAGGCCCCCGCGCGTCGTCAGTACCGACGTTGCAGTCGATAGAGCGTGCTCCAATGCTTCTTGGGGTGGCAAGCGCTGTGCGAGCCCGTCGATGAGTCCGGCAACAAAGGCGTCGCCGGCCCCCACACTGTCGATGATCTCGACTTCTGGGGCGCGAGCAGAAAAGCTTGCGCCGGATCGATCGAAAAGCTCCGCGCCGCTTGCGCCTTTGGTGACGCAGAGCCACTCGAGGGCGAGAGCGACCTCAAAGAGTGCTTGAGGGGTCACTGCGATGCCGAGCATGCCGGCCACGTCGATGAGCTCCTCATCATTGACCTTGCACACGGTTGCCATCGAAAGAGCATGGCGGACCAGCGCAACGTCGATATCAGGAGGTCTGAGATTGGCATCGAACACTCGCATCGAACAGTCGCCATCCAACAACCGCAACATCGTGGCACGGGATGTTTCGCAGCGCGCGGCGAGAGTGCCGTAGAGGAAGACTTCGTGTGGTGGCAACCCGGCGGGGCCCTGTATGGCGTCCCAGGCGGCCGGCTTGTGTATCTCGAAGCGGTGCGAAGTGCCGCTCATGTGAATCGTTACGGTGCCGGTCGCGAGCTCCTCGTCCGTTTCCACGAGCGAGACATCTACTCCGTGCCGCTCGAGCGTGGCCCGGATCAGATCCCCCTCAGGGTCGCGCCCCAGCCTCGTGATCATGCGCGCGCACCATCCGAGCTTCGACAGGTGCGCGGCGACGTGCAGGGGGGCGCCGGCGACCGCGCGCGCATCTGGATAGACATCGATCATCGACTCGCCGAAAAGTAGCGCGCGCCTTCGGTCCTCAGGGGCTATCGGCGCCGCCCCACTTCATCGCGCGATTTGGCGCCACCGCGCGTCGGGTCACTCGTGGTTGTTTGATTCTCCGTGGATGCCCTGGCTCGTCTCGACATCGAAGAAGTGGAACCGGTTGGTGTCGATTACCAGCTCGGCTTCGCTCCTTTCCTTGACCTTCGAGCGGGGATCGATCGTCGCGACGAACTCATTGCGACCTTCCTTGGAACGCTCCTCAAAAGTTTGGGGGTCCGTGCCGGCGTCCGCGGCTAGCTCCTTCATGTCGTCGGTCATCGCCACCGGAGCGTCGACTACGAAGTGCACCAGCGTCTCGGTTCCGATCGCTTCGACGAGGTCCATCTTGGCTTTGATGCGAGCGTCCTTGGGAGCGTCCGATGCGATCTCGGCGTCCTCGAAATCTTGAGGCCTGATGCCCACGATGACTTCCTTGCCGGCATATTGCTTGAGCGCTGGGCGTTCCGACAGGGTCTTATCGCCGATTGCGATGTCGTGGTCGGCTAGCTTTAGCCGGTAACCGCCATTCGATTCCTCCAGTTTGGACGAGAAGAAGTTCATCGAAGGGCTTCCGATGAATCCGGCGACGAACAGGCTGACCGGCTTCTCGAACAGCTCGGTGGGAGTGCCGACCTGCTGGAGCTCACCTTTCTTCATCACGCACACTCGGTCGCCCATCGTCATTGCCTCGACCTGGTCGTGGGTGACGTAGAC
Source organism: Actinomycetota bacterium (assembly GCA_013695055.1). Lineage (GTDB taxonomy): Bacteria > Actinomycetota > CADDZG01 > CADDZG01 > WHSQ01 > JACDBF01. The sequence continues at coordinate 5,132 of JACDBF010000379.1, read as the reverse complement.
GGTCGTTACCTCCAGGTCGTGCTGGATGCGACCGATCTCAGATCGCATCTGCACGCGCAGCTTGGCATCCAGGTTGGAAAGCGGTTCGTCCATGAGAAAGGCTTGCGGTTCCCGAACGATGGCGCGTCCCATAGCGACTCGTTGGCGCTGGCCGCCGGACAACGCGCGCGGCTTGCGATCGAGAAACTCGCGCAAACCCAGCACCTGCGCAGCTTTCTGGACGCGCTCGTCGATCTCTCCCTTTTCGGTTTTCGCGAGCTTCAGGCCGAAGGCCATGTTGTCGTAGACGGTCATGTGCGGATACAGGGCGTAGTTCTGGAACACCATTGCGATGTCGCGATCTTTTGGCGGCACATCGTTGACGACCTTGTCACCGATCCGCACCTCGCCCTCGGAAACCGATTCCAGTCCTGCAATCATTCGGAGAGCGGTTGTCTTCCCGCAGCCGGACGGCCCTACCAGAACCATGAACTCGCCATCTTCGATGTCGAGGTCGAGCTCGTTGACCGCGACCGTGTCGCCGGCAAAGCGCTTGGTTACCCTCTCCAGCTTGATTTCGGCCACTGTTCGCCCCCCTTTTGCTCACGAGACCCTGGCCCGTGCTCCCAAAGACCCTGCGGCAACTGTACAGGTATCGGGGAGGCCTCACCAGGGGCCTCGACTGGACCCTGGATCCCTAACTGGGAATTAAAGGAAGACCATGACCAGGCCGAGGGTAGGGGGGTGGGGAGATGGCCTAAGGGCCGGCGATTTCTATACCGAGGACAGGCATGGTTCAGCCAACTGAGACCGACCTCGAGCGCCGACGACGGGGGCTTCTGGCCTCTGTATTCATGGTTCTCACCGGGTTTGCGGGGCTCTCCTTACTCTTCAGTCTGGTAGCCCCGGGGACCTTTGCCCCTCTGCAGGGACTCCCGGTGGGGGCACGAATGGGCACGTTCGCCCTCGCCGTCGCTTTTATGGCTCTCGTGTGGGAGAAGGAGAGAAGCCTTGCCGGCTTGAACGTGGCGATGACGCGTCAGCAGGTCATGATCGCGAGCTTCGAGAGCCGGCTGAAAGCTCTCGAGACCTTGGGAGCCGCGAGCGAGCGCCTCCACCTGCCCTTGGGCATAGACGCCGCCCTTCAAGTGGTCCTCGACGCGGCCGTCGAGATCACCGGAGCCCGTGGCGGAAGAGTGCATGTGCTCGACCGGGACGGCGACCTGGCCGTGGACCTTCACTACGAACATGCTGGAGCCGAGCGGGCGGCGCCCCTGGAGGTAGAGCTGGAGGTAGCCGGGCGAACCTTTGCCGCGCTCGAGCTCTGCCCACCCGATGGAGGCTTTGACGAGGTCGCGACGCAGGCGCTCCGCCGTTTCGGCTCTCATGCCGGATCCGCCCTAGAGCGGGCAGGCGTGCTCGACCGGCAGCGCTCCTCGTTGACTTACCTGAGGGCTACCAACCTCGCGCGGGCCCAGTTCCTTGCCACGATCTCTCATGAGCTCAGGACTCCTCTGACTTCGGTCATCGGGTATGCGGCCACGCTCGGGCGGCACTGGGATCGCCTGCCCGAGACGCAACGGAGGGAGTTCGTGACCTCGATTCGAGAACAGGGGATGGAGCTGGGCCGAACGGTCGACCGTCTGCTCCAGGCCGCGCGAGTCGAGTTGGAGGACGTCGTCATAGAGCCCGTTTCTCATGACATCAGAGGTTCGATCACCAATGCCATGTCGCCTTTTCCAGAGGGAGAGCGCCTCCGAGTCTCGCTTCCCGATCAGATGGTTATGGCCGAGGTTGACCCTCTTGTTCTGGATCAGGTCCTGTCCAATTTGATCGACAACGCTCTCAGGTACACGGGTGGGCGGGTGGAGGTCTCGCTGCAAGCGAGTCCACGCAACGTCGTTATTGCCGTACACGATGAGGGCGCTGAAAAAGAATCTGCGCCGCTCCTCGACTTGGCTCAGTCGCCCGCGCAGAGAGCCTGTTCCGGTCCGGGCTTTGGACTGCGCGTGGTTCGCTCGCTCGTCGGCGACCATGGGGGATGGTTCGAGTTGTCGAGCGATCGGGAGGGCACGACAGCGATGGTCACCCTGCCGCGCACCTCCAACCTCGAGAACGTCGTCGAGCAGGACTCGGAGCGGGAGCCCCGGGCCAAGGACCGCGCGCTGCGCGACTAAGCTGCACTGTCGCTGCGACCGCGCCTGGGCCCGGCCGGTCTAGTCAATCGACGGGTCGAAAAATGGTCACATCTGGCCGTGCAGAGACGGGCCGATCGAGCCGATCATGCAATTGAGGCTTCGAGCCACTGCGGTTTTCCAAAAGCTGCCGGGAGCCCGAGCCTCAACAATGGGGATAAAAGGGGCGTCCGCTTTCGGGGAGGGCACTAGAGAGGTGGGCCGCCGAGAAGCGGCGGCGCCACCTCCTTGCCCGAACAGGGGAAGTGGCCCGCGCCTCACCTTCGAGCCCGCCCCTCGTCCATGCTGGGAGCGTGAGAAGCGCACTCCTCCTAGCGCTGTTGGGGCTCGCCGCGTGCTCATCGCAGTCTGTCTCACTTGCCATTCAGGCTCCTGCGACCATCCACGAGGAGCCTGTGGGCTACGAACAAGCCCGGGTCACCCGCGTCATCGATGGAGACACCCTCGAAGTCGTGATCACCGGCCGGGTCGAAGGGCCCGGCGCCGGCATCACCGAGATCGGCGACGAGTACGACGTCCGTCTAGTGGGGGTCGATACCCCCGAGTCGGTCAAGCCCGGCTCGCCCATCGAGTGCTTCGGTAGAGAAGCCTCCGCGGCGCTCGGCGCTTTGCTCGACGGCCGGACCGTTCTCATGGTCGATGACACAGAGAACACAGATGCCTACGATCGGTTGCTGCGCTACGTCTATCTGGGAGCTGAGATGGCCAATGCGCGCTTGGTCGCAAACGGCTATGCCTCGGCGTACACGTACCCGCCGAATATTCGCCACGCCGATCTCTTTGCGAGCCTCCAACATGAGGCCGAAGCGAACAACAGGGGCCTTTGGGCGGGCGACACATGCAACGGCGAAGGGTAGGAGCGGGCGAAGACTCGCAGAATGAGCGATGGTTTAGATCTGATCCCTGTGCCAACGCAACAAGAAGCTAAACTCGCTCTACCGTCCGCCATTCCGAATTGTTTGTCGAGCTCAAACGCGATGCAGCGAACACAGCCGAGGACTCCGGTCACCGGACATCTGCAATGGCAAACCGTGAGTTGCCGACCCTCATAAGGGACGCTCGCGAACGTGCGTCCGTATGATCGAGAAGTGCCGATAATCAGCGAGACTTGATCGATACCCCAGCACAATGAGCGGATATTGGAAGAGGTCGAATCATGAGCGAGTTGGGCACCAACAAGGAATTGGTCAGAAACACTTTGATGCTCTTGACCGAGCGGATTACTCGGTGCTAGGCGAAGTCCACCATCCCGCCGGGCGGAACCAGCGCACGGTCCTTCGATCTCTCTGAATGGCCAACCGAAGCCGTCCCCTTCGGACCCGCTGAGGTCGAAGGGACCTTCGAGTGGTTACGGGCAGGATTGTCCGACCTGTCAGTCGAGATTCTCGACCTGATTGCAGAAGAAGACAGGGTCGTGGCCAGGATCCTAATGACCGGAACGAACGACGGGGACTTCGCCGGACTTTCCGCGACCAACAGAGAGTGGCACTACGAACACGTCCATATCTTCGGATCGCTGAGCACAAGATCATCGAGCACTGGGCTGTGCGCGAGGATCTGAAGGCAATGGTCCAACTGGGGTTCGTGACTCCACCCCAGCGGTGAACTGCGCTCATGGGTCGCGGGTTCTGAATCGCAACATCAAGTTGTTGTTTGCAGACCCACCGAGTTCAGGATCGGTCGACTGCTTGTCGTTCCAACCCACGCCATTTCTCCGCTTGCGTAGCAGAAATGCTACAGTTAGTCACATGACTGATGTTCCGGCTCGAGACCTGCGTAACGATGTTAGTGGCGTACTGCGCCGCGTAGAAGCGGGGGAGCGGCTGAGGGTGACCGTCAGCGGTCGTCCCGTGGCTGAGTTGGTGCCGCTCGCCAGTCGTCCTCGCTCCATCAGCTGGCACCGCTTCCTCGAGGCAGCGGATGATTGGCGCGCGGATCCGGGACTGAAACAAGAACTCGCAGAACTGCTCCCTGAGACAACTGACGACGCCCCCATCAGGTGACGGCTCGGCAAGGCTCGCAGAGACCAGAGCTAGCTCTTGCCGGCACGTCCGTCTTCATCGCGATCGAACAAGACAGGGCATTCACCGATCCACCGCCGTTGAACGTTGCGGTGTCGGTGGTAACGGTGGGGGAGCTTCGGCTTGGCGTACTTGCGGCTTCCGATGGATCCACGCGTGCGCAACGGTTAGAGACTCTTTCCCGAGTTGAGTCTCTCGACCCATTGCCGATCGATTCCAGAGTGGCCCACGCGTGGGCGACGCTGCGCCTCGCACTGCGGGACCAGGGGAAAAGGATGCCGTTGAATGACTCCTGGATAGCGGCAACAGCGATCGCGAACGGGATCCCGGTGGTATCCCAGGACGCGGACTATGACGAGGTGCCAGGGTTAGAGGTCGTCCGGGTCTGAACGCCTGAAGCAACCGCTACAACAAGCTAAACCCGACGAACGTGCGCCACAGCACGCTTTTCGGAGATCTGCAGGCATCGGCGCGGGAGTCGGACGTGGGCCTGTGGGCCCCCGAGACGTGCAACGGCGACGCTTGAATCCCCGTGGGAAACGACGGACCTCCGGGGGCCCGAAAATCGCGGGCGCCCGCGCCCTTTCCGACGCTTCGGGCAGCCTTAGCATTGGAACGTGAGGATCCCGCAGACCAAGCTCTATATGCGCGTGGCCGTTACCGGCGCGCTCCTGGTTTTCGTGCTGCTGGCGGAGCTCGGCATCTCGTCCGGCCTGGTTCATTACGGAGTGAACCTCCGAGGCGGCGAAGCGCTCGGGGGCCTCACCTACGACGAAGCCGTGGAGCGGCTCAGGGAGAGGGAGGAGCTCCTGGGCTCCAAGCGAATCGTGTTCGGCATCCGCGGCGCCGGCAGGATCGCTTTCTTGCCTGCCGACGTGTCCTGGAAGCTTCGTCCGGCCTCTACGGCGGCTGCGGCTCTCGAAGTAGGGCGTGAGGG
>JACDBF010000376.1 GCA_013695055.1 Actinomycetota bacterium | reverse complement strand
AGCCTCTTTCCCGGGTCGGGCTCGTCGACCGGAAGCGGCGCCCACACCGACGAGATGCGATTGCCGAAGGCGGAGTCTTCGGAGGTCCTCAGCGACACCGGCACCAACGCCCTCAGCTCTTGGAGCTCGTCCCCTTTCTCGGTCAGAAGGGCGCGCAGGCCGCCGGCCACCACCGCCAGCACGACGTCGTTGAGAGTCGTTTCAAAACGGTTCTTCACCGTTCTTAGATCGTGGAACGAAGCCGGCACCGTCTCGAAGCTTCGCTGCGGGCCGACCGTCCGGTTGAGAGTCGTCGACGGAGCCGCGAACGACGACGCGACGAAGTCGCCGACGCGCCTGATGGCGGCGGCTGTTCGATCGGCCGTCTCGTGTGGGGCGACGGAGAGGCTGTGCAATTCGCCGGCGAGAGCTCGCGCGCGCGTGAGCTGTTCTCGAACTGCATCGGCCACGAGCTCATCGAAGGTGGGGGCAGGCGATGGCTTCCAATGTATTCGTGGGCCGCGGGCGGGGGCCGAAAGATCATCGAGAAACGCCATCATGGCGTCTACCCCCGCCGCGCCGTCCACCAAGCAGTGGTGAGTTTTCGAGATGAGAGCGAAGCATCCGCCTGCCAAGCCCTCGACGAGATGCAGCTCCCACGGCGGCCCGGTGAGATCGAGCGGCTCGGAGATGGTGCGAGCCACAAAGCGATTGAGCCGGCGACGATCACCGGGCGGGGGGAGGGCCGCATGCCGCAGGTGACGCTCGATCTCGAAATTCGGATCGTCGACCCATACCGGACGACCAAGCCCGAACGGCACGGCCGCCAGCTTCTGACGAAAACGAGGGATCCTGTCGAGGCGGTGAGCCATCTCGTCGGCCACCTCCTCCAATGAGGGCGCGGGGCCTCCGAAAAGAGCCACCGCGCCGATGTGCATGTGGACGTTCTCGGTCTCGAGGTGCAAGAAGAGATCGTCCAGCACGCTTAGTCGCGAGGCGCTCGGCATGAAGCAAATGCTAAACGGGCTGGGTAGGTTGAGCCTATGCCTCGCACCATGGAGGGCCTTGCCCGCCTGATCGCACGAGAGCGCGTCGCTCCGTGGATCGTGGACGCCTTCAGGGCCGTCGATCGGGCGGATTTCGCTCCGGTCGGGGGCCGGGAACGCGCTTATCGCGATCGTCCCATCGGTCTGCCGCAGGCTCAAACGACGAGCCAGCCGTCACTGATCGCGCGCATGGTCGATGCTTGCGCGATCGAGCCGGGCGACCATGTTCTCGAGGTGGGAACCGGCTACGGGTTTCAGACGGCCATCCTCGGGCGCCGGGCGACGACCGTGGTCTCGGTCGAGCGAGTGGAGGAGCTGGCCGGGGCCGCAAGCAACAACCTCGAGCGGGCCGGCGTGGCCAATGTGACCGTCGTGCGAGGCGACGGCTGGCTGGGAGTGCGCGAGGAAGCGCCCTTCGATGCGATCATCGTATCGGCGGCCGCCTCGGAGATTCCCCAGGCCCTCGTCGAGCAGCTACGGGAGGAGCGGCGTCTGGTGATCCCTCTCCGAGGAGTCAGCGATGATGCGGTCTATGTCTTTGAAAAGGTCGCGGGCCAGCTCGCGAGCGGACGGCTCTTGACCCCCGCCCGTTTCGTTCCCCTCGTCCCTCCGGCTGGGTGGTGACGCTTCCGCCCTGCCGCCGGCTCGCGCTCATGGTCCTCGCGGCGGCCGTTTCGATTGCGCTCGCGCTGAGTGAGACCGCAGCGCGCGCCTCGACAATCCGCCCTTCGGGATCGGCCGCCACTCGCTTGTCTTTCGCCGTCATCGGGGACTTCGGGAGCGGGAGCTCCAAGGAATTGGGCGTCGCCCGGCGCATGTGCAAGTACCGGAGGAGGCATCCCTTCAACCTGATCATCACCACCGGAGACAATGTTTACGACTACGGCTCGCCGGATCGCTTCGAGGCAGCCTTCTTCGATCCCTTCGAGTGCTTGCTGAACGCCGGCGTGCGCTTCAAAGCAGCCCTCGGCAATCACGACGGGCTTACCGGCAACGGCAGGCCCGAGCTCGACGAGCCCCTCTTCGGCATGCCGGCACGCAACTACGTAGTGCGCCGTCTGGGGGTGCGCTTTGTCATCGCCAATTCCAATCGCCTCAGGCGCAAGTGGCTGGATCGGGCGCTGAAGGCGCGCGCCGGCGATCGGTGGACGATCGTGGCGTTCCACCATCCTGTTTTTTCCCCGGGCACCGGGCATGGATCGACGTCGGGCTTTCGACCGAACCTACCGCGCCTCTTCCGGCGCCGCGGCGTCGACCTCGTCCTGAATGGCCACGACCACATCTATGCCGTCAGCCGCGCGCTGAAGGGGATCCGCTACGTGGTCACGGGGGGCGGGGGCGCCGGCCTCTATGGCTGCCGGCCCAGCTGGTTCAGCGCGCGCTGCGTCGCCAAGCATCATTTCCTGCATGTGACCGCAGGGCGGCGCCTTGTGGTGCGCGCCGTGCCCCGCTGGGGCCCCCCGTTCCATGAGTTCCGGACGTCCGGACGCTCTTAGGGGCTCAAGATCCCCGAAACCGTCGCAGCCCCCCTCTAGGG
>JACDBF010000373.1 GCA_013695055.1 Actinomycetota bacterium | reverse complement strand
GATCCGTGAGGGCAGTCGATGGTCGAGACCATCTCCCCCGCCGTGCACGGGGGCCGAAAGCCCGCTTACTGGATGTCCGTGCTCCTGCACACGATCGGCGCCGTGGCTGCCGCGGCGGCGGTCGGCTTCGCGCTGGGGAGCGTGGGCCACTTCCTCGGCGCGCCGTGGAGCGGAGCGGGAGTCGCCTTCATCGCGCTGGTCGCCGCCCTCTATGCCTTGCGCGCGGCGGCAGGCCTCCCCGTGCCCATTCCCAGCCGCCGGCGTCAGGTGCCCGACTGGTGGCGCACCTTCTTTTCTCCCCAGGTGTCGTCCCTGCTGTACGGGCTGGGGCTCGGCGTCGGCTACCTCACTTTCTTGTCCTTCGGTACCTACGTCGCGGTGGCCGCCGCCGCCCTGTTGGGAGGAGACCCCTTCTTGGGGGCGTTTCTGTGCGCTCCTTTCGGGGCCGGGCGGGCCCTCACCGTGCTCCTGGCGAGTGGGGCGAGAGACGCCGAAGCGGCGGCCGCGGCCGTGGACCACATCGAGGCGTTCGGGGCGACGCGGGGGCCGGGCCTGGTGAACGCCGTGGCGCTCATGGTCCTTACGGGCGCATGCCTGGCCGCCCTCTAATCACCGGAATTCCCGTTCTATGTGCGCTGGCGTTCGTATTTCGAACGTTTTTCCGCTCAGATCGGGATTGGGGGGTGATTTGCCAAGGGGGGGCCGACTCCGGTATCGTTAGCACTCGTAAGGTTAGAGTGCTAACGAGATCCAGGGAACCATATCGAGGAGGTAACGAATGGCTAAGATCCTCGCCTTCGATGAGGAGGCACGCCGCGCTCTCGAGCGGGGCATGAACCAGCTTGCGGATGCCGTAAAGGTGACGCTCGGCCCCAAGGGACGCAACGTCGTCCTGGAAAAGAAGTGGGGCGCGCCCACGATCACGAACGACGGCGTATCGATCGCCAAGGAGATCGAGCTCGAAGACCCCTATGAGAAGATCGGGGCCGAGCTCGTCAAGGAAGTCGCCAAGAAGACCGACGATGTCGCCGGTGACGGCACGACCACAGCCACGGTGCTGGCCCAGGCGATGGTCCGCGAAGGCCTGCGGAACGTAGCTGCCGGAGCCAACCCGATCGCCCTCAAGCGGGGCATCGAAAAGGCCGTGCAGACGGCCGTCGAGGCCATCAAGTCCACCGCCCGCGACGTCGAGGGCCGCGAGCAGATCTCCCAGGTAGCGGCGATCTCCGCCAACAACGATCCCGACATCGGCGAGACCATCGCCGAGGCCATGGACAAGGTTGGCAAAGACGGAGTCATCACGGTCGAGGAGTCCAACACCTTCGGGCTCGAGCTCGAGCTCGTCGAGGGAATGCGTTTCGACAAGGGCTACATCTCGCCTTACTTCGTCACCGACGCCGAGCGCATGGAAGCCGTGCTCGACGATCCCTACATCCTGATCGCCAACCAGAAGATCTCGGCGGTCAAAGACCTTCTCCCGCTGCTCGAGAAAGTCATTCAGGCAGGCAAGTCCCTGCTCATCGTCGCGGAGGACCTCGAGGGCGAGGCGCTTGCCACCATCGTGGTCAACAAGATCCGGGGCACCTTCAAGGCGGCTGCAGTAAAGGCGCCGGGATTCGGCGACCGCCGCAAGGCAATGCTCGGCGACATCGCCATCCTCGCGGGGGGCCAGGTCATCTCCGAAGAGGTCGGGCTCAAGCTCGAGTCGGTCGGGCTAGACATGCTCGGCACCGCCCGTAAGGTCGTCGTCACCAAGGACGACACCACGATCGTCGAGGGGGGCGGCTCGGGAGACGAGATCACCGGCCGCGTCAATCAGATCAGAGCCGAGATCGACCGCTCTGACTCCGACTACGACAGCGAGAAGCTTCAAGAGCGCCTCGCGAAGCTCGCAGGCGGCGTGGGCGTGATCAAAGTGGGAGCCGCGACCGAGGTCGAGCTCAAGGAGAAAAAGCACCGCATCGAGGACGCCGTCCAGACGACCAAAGCGGCCGTCGAGGAAGGCATCGTTGCAGGCGGCGGAGTCACCCTCCTGCACGCTCAGGAGGCCCTCGAGAAGCTCGAGCTCTCCGCCGACGAGGAGACCGGCAAGCTCGTAGTGCGCAGGGCCCTTGAGGAGCCCGTGAAGGTCATCGCTCTCAACGCCGGCCTTGAAGGCGGCGTGGTGGTCGAGAAGATCCGCACGATGGGACCGGGAGAGGGCCTCAACGCCGCTACCGGCGAGTACGGCGACCTGTTCAAGGCCGGAGTCGTGGACGCTACGAAGGTGACCCGCTCGGCCCTTCAGAACGCCGCATCGATCGCCGCACTGTTCCTCACAACCGAAGCGATCGTGGCCGACAAGCCCGAGAAGGAGAAGATGCCAGCCATGCCCGACGGCGGCGGGATGGACTTCTAAGCACCTTCTGCAGCGCAACGAAAAGGCCCCCGGTTTCCGGGGGCCTTTTCTGTTTACTTCCGACGGTGGGGGCGTCCATCAGAAGACATTTACATGATCGGCGCTTTGAAGGCCGGACTCAAGCATCGGGCTCCACCAATTTGAAAAGATCCGTTCGTCCCTTTTGGGATGATATACGGGGGCCTGCGCTCGCCCTGCCGGGCCCCAGGACCCATAAGCTACCCGGCAGGGCGACTATCTTGCGTCCATGACCGGTCGAGAGGGAACGCCGCCGGCCGCACCCTCCCGGGCCCGGCGATGGGGTTACATCGTTGCGAGCGTGATCATGCTCGCCGCAATCGGCGCATCCATAGCGATCATCACGTCGCGCGGCGACGAGGGGGCCGATCCGCTTTTCTCCAAGCCGACCGGTGCCTTCGACGACGTCGGAACGAACGCTCAGGCCTACGAGACGGTGGAGGACGTGACGGCGGCGATGAAGGCCGGCGGGATCAACCTGCTCGTCGCTCGAAGAACAAAAGCCCGACAGCACGGAAACAGAGCGAGCGCAATGCGTCGTCGACAAGGACGACGTGGTCATTAGGAATTTCGAGACGTTGGCCGACCGCAACCAGCATCTAGAGAGCTCGAGCGCCTTCTTGAACGAGGCCGACATCGGGGTAACGCCGCTTCCCAGCGTAGCCGGCCCGACATGGGTGGTCACGACCGATAGCAAAGCCACCGCCGACAAACTACGAAAAGCCATCGGCGGAGAGGCACTCGAGTAACGGCTTCATCACAACGCTATCTATCTCTCGACGACCATTACGAGCATGAGGCTGCACCCCGCGCACCTCTTACGAAGTTCACAAACAATCTTCGCCGAAAGCGTTTGATGCTCGCCCATCGGGAGGACGTAGGGACTCATGTTCCGGCAACGTGCCGGCTTAGGAAGGGAGGAGCTTATGCTGCTCGAGAAGCAAGCGTTGAGCCTGGAGGAGATGGAGTCGCAGGTCACGCTCGATCTGCCGAATCGCGAGATGCTGCTCGTGACGGTCGTCATCACGAATCTGCTCAACAACCTGTCGATCGACGTCGACGTCAAGAACAACAACGTCGCCGTCCAGGTATGCGCGGTCGTCACTGCATTGTCCTCGTTGGTGAGCACGCCGCTCTCCTGCGAAATTCGGCAGTAAGCAGGTCCTTGAACCACCTTCACCCAATGGGTGATGAGGCGCGTGGGCCGGGCCAGTCC
>JACDBF010000358.1 GCA_013695055.1 Actinomycetota bacterium | reverse complement strand
GCGCCATCTTCGAAGCGGACGAGGGGATGAGGCGGGGTGTCACGACCGAGACCCTGGCCGCTCTCAAGCCTGCCTTCCGACCAGATGGCACCATCACGGCGGGAAACGCCTCCCAGATATCCAACGGCGCCGCGGCGGTCGTGGTCATGAGCGCCGAGCGCGCAGAAGAGCTGGAGATCGAGCCCCTAGCCGAGATCGTCGCTCACGGGATGTCCGCCGACCGGCCCCCATATCTGCACACGGTTCCCGCTCTCGCCGTCGAGGCTGCCCTCAAGAAGGCGGGATGGTCGGTTTCCGACCTCGATCTCGTAGAGGTCAATGAGGCTTTCGCGGCAGTCGCGCTTCATGCCACCAGGATGCTGTTCGGGGACGACCTCGCCGCAGAGCGCGTGAACGTGAACGGTGGCGCAGTCGCCTTGGGCCATCCCATCGGCGCGACCGGCGCCCGTCTGGCGGTGAGCTTGATACACGAGCTCCGGCGTCGCGGCGGCGGCGCCGGAGCGGTTTCCTTGTGCGGGGGCGGGGGCCAGGGGGACGCCCTTCTGCTCGAGGTCTTGCCGCCCACATAGACGCTCCTCCCGGAGTGAAGATCCGGGGTTCACGAGCCGATTCACACCTTAGGCCCGGAGATGCCGGCGCCTCGAGGGAGTCCAATGTCCGCAGAGATCCCGGTGCGCGGCCATACAGACGAAGCAGCCCGAGATGCCTTGCTCGAGAGCGAGCAGCGCTTCAAGGGCGCGTTCGAGCACGCCGCCATCGGCATGGCGTTTGCGCGCCCCGACGGCGGTTTTGCCAAGGTCAACAGATCGATGTGCGCCATGCTCGGCTACTCGGAAGAGGAGCTGCTGGCTATGAGCTTCAAGGACGTCACGCACCCTAGTGATGTGGAAGCGAGCGTCGGCCACCTGCGGCGACTCCTGGCCGGAGAACTCGACAACTACCAGTTCGAAAAACGCTACCTGCACAAGAACGGCGAGGTCGTTTGGGTCACGCTGAGCGTCACTCCGGTGCGCGATCCCGCAGGGGCGCCTCTCTACATGGTGGGCCAGATCCAGGACATCACGGCAACCAAGAAAGCAGCGGAGAAGCTTGCGAAGGCCGAAGCTCAGTATCGAACCATGGTCGAGCATGTGCCGTCGATCACCTATGTAGACGAGCTCGACGACAAAGCCACCAGCATCTACATCAGTCCTCAAGTCGAGCGCCTGCTCGGCTACACCCCTGCCGAGATCATGGCCGATCCGGACCTGTGGCTGTCTCGCATTCACCCCGACGACTACGATCGGGTCATAGCTGAGACGGCGCGCCACAATGCCGGCACCGAACCCCTTCGCATCGAGTACCGAATGCTGACGCGCGACGACCGGATCGTATGGTTTCGGGACGAGGCGTTCATGGTGACCGATGAGAACGGGACGCCGCTGGTCAGCCAGGGAGTGATCCTCGATATCACCGAGCGCAAAGGGCTCGAGGAGCAGCTCGTGGAATCGCAGAAGATGGAAGCGGTCGGCCGCCTGGCGGGTGGCATAGCGCACGACTTCAACAACATTCTTTCGGTCATGCAGAACTATGCACGATTGCTCGCCGACGATCTCGACGCCTCCGATCCTCGTCGAGAAGACGTGATGGAGATAGTCAAAGCCGGCGACCGGGGCGCCAATCTGATACGGCAGCTGATGACGTTCTCTCGAAAAGGAGAGGTCAAGAAGGACCGGCTTGATCTCAACGATGTCGTCGAAGGCATGGATCAGCTCCTTCACAAGATGGTTGGCTCGAACGTGGAAGTGGCCCTCGAGCTTTCCACCGAACCTTGTGGAGTTCTAGCGGATGCCGGTCAGCTCGAACAGGCCCTCGCCAATTTGGCCGTCAACGCGCGCGATGCGATGCCCGACGGCGGGCGGCTGACGATAAGCACGTCCATTACGGGGGTCCCCGGCGAAGGAAACCCCCGGTGTTCCTGTCTGAAGGTGCGCGACACGGGTCACGGCATGACCGATGAGCAGAGAGCTCATATCTTCGAGCCATTCTTCACGACCAAGCCGCGCGGCAAGGGCACGGGCCTCGGGCTTGCCATAGTGCACGGCGTCGCAGAGCGCGCGGGTGGTCATGTCTTCGTGGACTCGAGCCCCGGCCGGGGAACCACTTTCGAGCTCCGCCTGCCGGCATCTGAACAGTCCCCCGCGCCCCAGACGCGTACGCCGAGCGGGCCGGTTGCCTCAGCCGACCGTACCGTGATGGTGGTAGACGATGAGACGAGCTTGAGTGAGATCGTCGTCCGGATACTTTCCCGCAACGGCTATCTTCCTTTGCAGGCCGGCCCAACCGAAGCCAAAGAGATCATCGCCGACCGCTCACGAAAGATCGATGTCTTGTTGACTGACGTCATCATGCCCGAGGTGTCGGGCGAAGAGCTCGCAGGAATGACGCGCTTCTGCGACCCGACTGCACGATTCTGTTCATGTCCGGATACGCCCGCGATGTGGTCTCGGGACGCAATGCCATCCAGGGTGACGAGACGTTCATCCAGAAACCCTTCACCCAAGCGCAGCTCCTCTCCAAGCTGGAGGCCGCGCTCGAAAGCGGACCGGATCAAGTCGTTGACTCGCGAGTCGTCTCGTGACGGACATATCCCGGAGGTCTCGAAAAGACCTGAGTGTGAACGCCGGCGAGGGCCCTTACCCGGCCGGCTTCGAGAGCTCGACCGGAGCGCGCTCGCTGCTCGAACGAATTCCGGCGATCACCTATGTGTGCAACGCGAACTACCTTGCCAAGAACTTCTACACCAGCCCCCAGAGTGAGGCGATGACCGGTTACTCGAGCGAAGCCTTCCTGGAGGATGCTGCGCTGTGGGACAGGCTGGTCCACGAGGACGATCTTGGAAGAATGACGCAGGCGTGGGACCAAGCCCGTGCTGCCGGAACGCCCTTTAGGTGCGAGTACCGCGTTATCACGCGTGACGAGCGCGAGATCTGGGTTAGAGATGAAGCGACATTCGTGCTCGACGAGGCCGGGAATCCTTTGTACGCGCAGGGCGTGATGCTTGACGTTACCGAACAGCGGCGAAACGCTGAGCTGCTGGACAAGGAACGCGAGTTCGTCTCGGTCCTGTTGGATGCGGCGGATTGCATGATCGTGGTGGTCGATTCATGCGATGGCATAGTCCGATTCAACGAGACGGCGGAGAGATTGACCGGCTATGGCCCCCCCCACGCGATTGGAAAGAGCTTTTTCACCCTTTTGCCGGCCCAAGAGATACCCGCAGCCGTCGAAGAGATGGCCGCTGCACGCTCCGGCACGTCCGCCGGCCGGCACGAAGGCCTGTGGCTCATGAGGGGCGGAGGAGTGCGCCGAGTGGTGTGGTCCATCACTGCGCTGCCACACGCGGAAAGCGACGCCCACCTCGTGGTCACGGGGATCGATATCACCGCTCAGCGGAGCCTGGAGACGCAACTAGGTCATGCGCAGAAGATGGAGGCCGTGGCCCGGCTTACCGAAGGTCTTACTCACGATTTCAACAACACCCTCAGCGTGATCCAGAACTATTCGAGCTTCTTGGCGGCGAACCCGAGCTTGGACGAAGCCGCGCGAGAGGATGTCGCCGAGATCGAAAAATCGGCCCGGAACAGCGCCGGCCTCGCTCGCCAGCTGCTCGTTTTCTCGAGAAGAGAGCGAGTGAAGAACGAGATACTCGATGTCGACGACATCGTGGTTGGCCTCGAAAGGCTTCTGCGAGGAGTCATCGGCGAGGACATCGATCTCATCATCAGGCCGGGCGGGAACTTGCTGCCCGTCGCTGGGGACCCCGGCCATGTCGAACAAGTGATTGCGAACCTCGCCGTAAACGCGCGCGACGCGATGCCCCATGGAGGCCGGCTGGTCATCGAAACCGCGAACGATCGAGCGAACGGATCCGATTCCCCGTCACATGTGCGGATCACCGTGGCCGATTCGGGCGCCGGCATCGGCGCAGAGGACAAAGGAAAGATATTCGAGGCCCTCTATACCACCAAGCCCGACGGCGAGGGAACCGGGCTGGGCCTTGCGGTGGCGGGCCGGCTGGTCGACGACGCAGGCGGCCATGTCGAGATCGAGTCGCCGCCCGGATTGGGCGCTTCCTTTCATGTGTACTTCCCGGTAGCCGGGCAGGAGGCAGTGCCTCACAACCAGCCTTCCCACTCGCACCAGGGTGGTGGCCGCCGTGTCGTCGTCGTCGAGGATGAGCCGGCGGTTCGCAGGCTTGTGGCCAGGATCCTCACGGAGAACGGCTTTCAGGTGATCGAAGCCGACCAGGAAACCGCTCTGGGGCATTATTCAGGTTCCGATACGCCCGACCTGGTGGTGACCGACGTCGTGATGCCCGAGATATCGGGCCGAACTCTGGTTGAGCGCATTCGGAAGGTGTGCCCGGACGCGCGCGCTCTCTACATGTCCGGTTACACCGACGAGGTCATGGCGCGCCACGGGATTCTCGACGCCGACGACTTCTTGCTGGAGAAGCCCTTCTCCGCCGAAGAGCTCCTGAACGCCGTCCGGCAGGTCCTCGAGGAATAGCCAGTCATCCTGGCCATTTTGCCAGGCTGCAAGGCGTCGACCAAACTGGAGCAGAAGCCCCGCTTATCCTAGGGCTATGGGCGACGGACTCGGATTCACCTTCACCGAGGAGCAAGAGGCCTTTCGGCAGTCGATACGCCAGTTGGTGGAGAACAAGATCCGCCCACGCGCCGCGGAGATTGACAGAGCCGATGAGTATCCGTGGGACATCGACG
>JACDBF010000350.1 GCA_013695055.1 Actinomycetota bacterium | reverse complement strand
GGGCTGTTCAGCGGCTGGGATTCGTCTGCGGGCCGGTACGACATGACTTCCTGGGCTTATGCCGGGCAGATGGACCCGACCTTGCAGGATCCAAGATGCGTCTTCCAGATCCTCAAACGGCACTATGTCCGCTATACGCCCGACATGGTTGCCGAAACATGCGGCATTCCGCAACCCCTCTTCTTGGAGATAGCGCAGACCCTCTGCGAACGTTCGGGTCGGGATAAGACATCCGCGTTTTGCTACGCGGTGGGCTGGACCCAGCACTCGGTGGGAGCTCAGTACATCCGCGCGGCCGCCATCGTGCAGCTGCTCCTGGGGAACATCGGCCGGCCGGGGGGCGGCATCCTCGCGTTGAGGGGTCACGCCTCCATTCAGGGGTCGACGGACGTGCCGACCCTTTACAACTTGCTGCCCGGATATCTCCCAATGCCCAAGGCCCCCAAAGATGCGTCGTTTGACGAATACGTCGCCAACAATCGGTTACCGGCCGGTTGGTGGACCGAGTTCCCCAAGTACGCGGTATCTCTGCTCAAGGCCTACTTCGGCGACGCCGCAACCGAGGAAAATGATTGGTGCTACGACTATCTGCCGCGCCTCACGGGCGATCACTCACACATGACGACGGTTGCCGACATGGCCGACGGCAAGCTCCAGGGCTATTTCGTCATGGGCGAGAACCCCGCCGTCGGCTCCATGAACGCGGCCTTGCAACGCAAAGGACTCCGGAACCTCGACTGGCTCGTCGTCAGAGACTTCGCGCCCCTGGAAACATCCGACTTCTGGAAGGACGCCCCCGAAATCGACCGCGGTGAGCTCGCCCCGGAGGACATCAAAACTGAGGTCTTCTTTTTCCCCGCCGCCGCGCATAGCGAAAAGGACGGCAGCTTCACCAATACGCAGCGCATGCTCCAGTGGCATCACGCCGCAATCGAGCCTCCGGGGGAGGCGCGCAGCGAGCTCCACTTCATGTACCACCTCGGCCTCCGGCTCAAAGAGCTCTACAAGGCGTCCCGGAAGAAGCGCGACCGTGGCATACGCGCTGTGGCATGGGACTACCCCACCCTGGGGGTTCGCGAGGAGCCCGACGCCGAGGCCGTTCTCGCCGAGATGAGCGGCTACACGACCGCAAGCCGCCAGCCCGTGTCGGGATTCACGGATCTCAAAGACGACGGCTCGACGACTTGCGGGGTATGGATCTACTCCGGGTCCTATGCGCAGGGGATCAATCAGCCGGCGCGGCGCAAGCCCGCCAAAGAGCAGTCATGGGTCGCGCCCGAGTGGGGCTGGGCGTGGCCTGCGAACCGGCGCATCCTCTACAACCGGGCATCGGCCGATCCCGAGGGCAGGCCATGGTCCGAAGGCAAACGCTATGTGTGGTGGGACGAAGATGAAGGCAAATGGACGGGTCATGATGTGCCCGATTTCATCGCAGACCGCGCTCCCGGTTACCGGCCCGCAGACGGAGCGGAGGGACTCGAAACCATCTCCGGAGATGACCCCTTCATTTTGCAGGCCGACGGAAAGGGGTGGTTGTATGCGCCGCGCGGATTGTTGGACGGTCCACTCCCGACGCACTACGAGCCACAAGAGTCCATCTTGGAGAACCCGCTTTATGGCCAACAATGCAGCCCCGCTCGCATGGAATGGAAACGTTCGGACAACCGCTACCACCGGGCATTTGGCGATGAGCGCTATCCGTACGCCATAACCACCTATCGGTTGACCGAGCACCACACCGCGGGGGGCATGAGCCGCTGGTTGTCGTGGCTCTCGGAGCTGCAACCCGAGATGTTCTGCGAAGTCTCTCCCGACCTCGCTCAGGAGAAGAACCTCCACAACGGCGGATGGGCGACGATCAGCACCGCACGCGGCGAGATCGAGGCGCGCGTCCTCGTCACGCGCCGCCTGCAACCCCTAAAGCTGAAGAACAGGACCGTGTCTCAGATCGGGCTTCCCTATCACTGGGGCCGGGTGGGACGTTCGGTTGGGGACTCGGCCAACGAGCTCATTTCCTTCGTAGGAGACCCCAACGTGTCGATTCAGGAGTCAAAGGCGCTCACCGGAAATATCGAGCCGGGGCGGCGGAAGGGGGCCGGGGGGCGCCACATGCCCGGGGCCAATCCCGACGACTCAGAGCGAGACTTGCCGCCGGCGGACCGAGGATCTGCCGGAGCGCACGAAGCCAACGCGGGAGAGTCGCACGAAGGAGGAACCCATTAGTCAAGCAAAGGGATTCTTCACGGACACGACCGTGTGCATCGGATGTAAGGCATGCGAAGTCGCGTGCAAAGAATGGAACCAGCTGCCCGACGACGGTTTTCTCTTCACGGGCATGTCGTACGACAACACGGTTGAGCTGGGGGCATCCACGTGGCGTCACGTCTCGTTCATCGAACGACCGGTGCCCCTGGCCGGGCAGACATCAGCCGACTCGAACTTCTCGTGGCTCATGATGTCCGATGTCTGTAAGCATTGCTCTAGCGCCGGATGCCTGGAAGCATGTCCCACTGGAGCAATCGTCCGGACCGAGTTCGACAGCGTCTTCGTGCAACCCGATATCTGCAACGGCTGCGGATACTGCGTGGCCGGCTGTCCGTTTGGAGTGATCGACAGGCGGGAGGACGACGGCCGCGCATGGAAGTGCACCCTCTGCTACGACAGGCTGGGCGACGGACAGACTCCCGCGTGCGCGCAAGCGTGCCCCACCGACTCCATCATGTTTGGGGACTTGGACGAGCTAAGAGAAAAAGCTCGGGGGCGAGTCGGCGAGCTTCACGAAGCCGGCGTCACGGACGCGTATCTCTACGGCGCCGATGAAGCCGATCAGCCGGGGACCGGCGGGCTCAATGCCTTCTTTTTGCTGGTAGACGAGCCCGAGGTTTACAACCTCCCGCCCGAACCGCTGGCCCCCTCCAAGACCGCGCCGGGGGCGTGGTCCTCTGTGGCCGTCGCGGCCGGTGGCCTGGTCTTGGCAATCGCCGGGGCCATGCTCACTGGGCGAAAGCAGTCGTGAGCCCTCGCAACGAAGCCGGGGACGGCCGCAACGTCGATCCCCGTCTGGGCTCCCTGCAAGGCGAAGGGGCCGCGCAACGCATCGCCACTGACGCTAAAGCTCAACCTGACGGTCCGCTCTGGACGGAGCCGGCGAGTGCCGAGGCCGTTTCACAAGACCCCGCTTACTACGACCGGCCTGTGCTCAAAGAGCCGGTGTGGATCTGGTCGGTGCCCGCCTACTTCTTCACCGGAGGAGCAGCCGGTGCTGCGGCTGCGCTGGGTGCGGCGGCGACGATCGTGCCCGGTCTCGACGGCCTCGTCATCCGGGCGCGATGGCTGAGCGCCGCGGGGGTCGGAATAGGAACCGCCTTTCTCATACACGACCTCGGACGGCCCGAGCGCTTCCTCAACATGCTGAGGGTGTTCAGACCCTCCTCCCCTATGAGCGTCGGTTCCTGGGTCCTGGCCGGCGCGGGCCCCCTGTTTGCTCTGTCGGCCGCGCTCTCTCGCGCAGAGGGAGTGGCCGGGCAGCTCGGCGATGCCGCAAGTCTCATGGGAGGACTACTTGGGCTTCCTCTTGCGGGTTACACCGCGGTGCTGGTGTCGACGACCGCCGTGCCCCTGTGGCAGGCGAGCGCCCGCTCGCTCCCATTCCTGTTCATGGCCTCAGCGGCATCGAGCGCCACCTCAATCTTGTCGCTGGCGCGGCTCGACGAGAAGGAAGAGGCGGTCGTCGATCGCCTCGGCACGATGGCGGAG
>JACDBF010000323.1 GCA_013695055.1 Actinomycetota bacterium | reverse complement strand
GACCGGACCCCCCACGTTTTTGAAGGACCCGCCCCGCCCGGCGGACGAACCACGCCGTCGGGGACGGGCCTGGGCCTGTATCTCTCCCGGCGGTTGATCGGCGCGCACGGAGGAACCATAAGAGTCGATACGCAGTTCGGAGCGGGGTCCACCTTCACGGTGTCCCTGCCGGCCACAGACCCAGACGCATGAGCGCGCCCGACGCCGAGACCTCCGCGCTTCTCGAGAAAGCCCTCGCCGAGGGACTCGAATTAATCGGGAAGGCGCGCGACGCTCCATCCCTCGAGGACGCGCGCGTGCGCAGCCTGGGCAGGAAAGCCTCGCTGGCTCGCGCCCGCTCATCTCTAGGCCGCATGCCCGAGGTCCAACGCCGGTCGCTCGGAGCGATCGCAACTTCCGTTCAGCGCCGTCTCGAGGAGGCCTACCGTTCCCGAAAGGAGGCCTTTGACGCTCTGAACCTCGAGAAGCGGTGGCAGGAGGAGCGCATCGACGTGACTCTTCCGGGCGAGAATCCGCCGGTCGGCGGTCTTCATCCGCTTACCAAGACGATCTGGGAGATCGTCGACATCTTCATAGGTATGGGATATCGGGTCGCCGAGGGTCCGGAAGTCGAGCTCGCCTCCTATAACTTCGATGCGCTGAACACACCGTACGAGCATCCGTCGCGATCGCCCTCGGACACCTACTACATGGACGGCCAGGATGAGAACGTTCTGCTCAGACCTCACACTTCACCCGTCCAGATTCGAGCCATGGAAACCCAGGAACCGCCCGTGTACATCGTTTGTCCGGGCAGGACCTACCGGCGCGACGAGATCGACGCAACTCACATGAATACGTTCGCCCAGATCGAGGGCCTCGCCGTCGACGAAGGCGTCACTATGGCGGACCTCAAGGGCACTCTCGGGAAGTTCGCACGCACTCTTTTTGGAAAGGATCTCGACGTTCGCTTACGGCCGTCGTTCTTTCCCTTTACCGAGCCATCTGCAGAGATGGATGTCGAGTGTTTCGTGTGTCGCGGCAATGGTTGCCGCGTGTGCAAGCAGGAAGGCTGGATCGAGCTGCTCGGCTGCGGCATGGTCGATCCCTTCGTGCTCGAATGGGTGGGCTACGACGTCGAGAAGTACTCGGGGTTCGCCTTCGGCTTGGGGGCCGAGCGAGCAGCCTCGTTGGCGCACGGCGTTTCCGACCTTCGTTACTTCTATGAGAACGACATCCGCTTTCTCCAGACCTTCAGAGGCGTCTCTTAATGAGGGTGTCCCTGAACTGGCTCCGCGACTACGTGGACCTCGAGGTTCCGCTCGAGAAGCTCGTGGAGCTGCTCGATTTCTCGGGAAGCAAGGTCGAGACGGTGCGCCGTCCCGGAGAGGGCATCGAAGGGATAGTGGTTGCCGAGGTCGTAGGTATTTCCGACCATCCCAACGCCGATTCCTTGACGCTCGTCGACGTGGACGCCGGAGTTGCCGGCCCTCAGCGTATCGTATGCGGAGCACGCAACCTCGCCGCCGGCGACCGGGTACCCCTGGCGACGGTTGGAGCGCACCTGTCAGGCATGCGGATCGACGAACGCAAGATACGAGGTGAAGTGAGCAGGGGAATGCTTTGCTCGGCCGCCGAGCTTGGCATATCCAAGGATTCCTCAGGCATTCTCGTGCTGCCCGGGGACGCAGAGCTCGGGAGCGACGTGGTGCCCGTGCTCGGCTTGGACGACACGATCCTCGAGCTCGAGATAACCCCCAATCGAGCCGATTGCATGGGGCTTATCGGGATTGCGCGCGAGGTTGCGGCGTTGCTCGGCGTCGAGCTTCGGGTGCCGCAGGCCGCCACCGAGGCGCCCGCGACGGAGACGCCTCGTGTCACCGTGGAGATAGACGACCCGGAGGGATGCACGCGCTATGTAGCGCGCCGTGTTGAAGGCGTGCGCGTCGCTCCTTCCCCTCTGTGGATGAACGCCCGCCTGCTTGCCGTCGGAGTTCGCCCGATCTCGAATGTCGTCGATATCACCAACTACCTGATGCTCGAGACAGGTCAGCCTCTGCACGCATTCGACGCCACCAAGATCCAGGGCGGACGGATCGTCGTTCGCCGGGCGAATCAAGACGAGAAGCTCATCACGCTCGACGGCGTGTCACGCGTGATGAGCGCGCGCGATCTCCTGATAGCGGACTCTGAGCGCGTCTTGGGCATCGCCGGCGTCATGGGAGGCGCCGACTCCGAGGTTGCCGAGTCGACGACCTCGGTCATCATCGAGGCGGCGACGTTCGACAAGGCATCGATCTCCTTTACGAGCCGCAGGCACTCCTTGCGCACAGAAGCGTCGGCCCGGTTCGAACGCGGAGCTGATCCCGAAGCTCCGCCGTATGCGGCGTCCCGGGCGGCGCGCTTCATGAGCGAGCTGGCGGGCGGGTCCGACGCCGGGGCGGATGCCGATGTCTATCCACGCCCCGCCGCTCGAGCCCAGATCAGGCTTCGACCTCAGAGGACCGATGGGCTTTTGGGGATCGACATCGCCCCCGAAGCGCAGGCCGCGCACCTGGAGGCTTTGGGATTGAAGGTGCGTACCTCCCACGGCGTCCTGGAAGTCGAGGTTCCAAGCTTCAGGGGTGACTTGACTCGGGAAGCCGACCTCATAGAAGAGGTTGGACGACTCGAAGGGCTCGACAAGCTGCCGGCCACTTTCCCTCCGGGGATCAACGGGGGCCTCGACGCCGCACAGTCCGCCGAGCGCTCGGTGCGACGAAGCCTCAGTGCCTTCGGGTTGTTCGAGGCATGGACGCCGGCGTTCATGTCCGAGAGCGACCTCGACGAGCTCGGTCTTCACGCCGAGGACCCGGCCCGATCGGTCGTGCGCGTGGCGAATCCGATGACCGAGGACGAACGCTGTCTCAGGACGACCTTGCTGCCGGCCTTGCTTCGATCGGCCGCCCGCAATCGCGCTCACGGAGCTTCGGGGGTGGCCCTCTTCGAGGTTGCGCGCGTATACGAGCCCACGAACCATGCGCTGCCTCGTGAGAACCTCCTGTGCTCGGGAGTCTTCAGCGGGCTCCAAAACCTCAAAGGATGGAATCGGGAGCCCTCGCCGTGGAGCTTCTTCGCGGTAAAGGGAATCCTCGAGGCGCTGTGTGAATCGCTTCGCCTCGAGACCCCCACGTTCGCGCCGGTAAAAAGGATGCCCTTTCACTCCACCCGGGCCGCGCACATCTCGCTCGGGTCCTCGGCCGTAGGCATCATCGGAGACGTCCATCCCGAGGTGTGCGAGCGCGTTGCGGTTCCCGATGGGAGCGTCGCATTCGAGCTCGCACTCGGGCCGCTTCTCGACGCGCTGCCCGCCCGGCCCCGCGCCGTTGAGCTCCCCAAGTACCCTTCCGTCAACCTAGATGTTGCCGTTGTTGTCGACGCCGCGCTGCCTGCCGCCTCGGTGTCGCGCGTCATAAC
>JACDBF010000309.1 GCA_013695055.1 Actinomycetota bacterium | reverse complement strand
CGAGCTGGGCCTGCCGGACTTCATCCAAGAGCTGGCGAGCCATCGAGGCGATTCGCATCACTTTGGCGGGATGTTGCACCGCCTCGGCGACCACGACCTCTCCGTCGGCCGGCGCCTCGTTCTCGGGTTCGACCACGGCCGCGGGCCCGGCGGCCTCCCCTGGTTGGGGGGCCTCGTTTCGTTGCTGTGGTTGGTCTGCCACTCGCACTCTCCCTCGCTTGAGCCGGGCTCTTCCGGCTGCTGAACCCTACCCTCGCACCCCCGGCCCACTCCCGTGGCTCAAGAGGGCGTCCTGGGCCCCCGATGTCTACGCCGTGGAGAGACGGACGTTCATCGCGCGCGGGCTCGCTCTGGCCGGCGGGGGCATAGCCGCGGGCCTCGCCGGGATCGGCCCTGCCCGGGCGGCGCCGAAAACCTTGTTCTCGCAGTCCTTCTCGCTCCTCGAGGACACCGACGCCGGTTGGGGGCCCCAATGGTTCAGCCAGCGTTACGGACGGGCCTGGGGAGTCAAGGACGGGCTCGCTTTCTTCGAGATGCCCGACCCTCAGTTCGGCGCCGCTAAGAGCCTCCCCAATCCCGTGCTCGTTCTCGACCAAGACGTCGCCGACATCGACCTCAAGGCGAGGATGTCTTCCCGCAATCCCAACGCGCGCTTCGGTCTCATCGCGCGCGCCGTTTCCTATGGAGATTTTTACGCTTGCTACGTCGATGGACTGAAACTGATCGTGTCCCGCTTTTCGGGGAAAGAGGAGCATGTGCTCGCGGCCGGCGAGCTCCCCCGGCCCGGTAAGTTCGGCTACTTCATTCGGCTGGCGGTCGCAGGCGCCGGGCCGGTGGTCCTTCAAGCGAAAGCGTGGCCGGGCGATGCGCTGCAGCCTCCTTTCTGGCACGCGACTGCCACCGACGAAAGCTCTCCAATAACGGAGCCCGGTGCATTCGGCGCGCTCTTCATGCACGATGACTGGGTCGGTTGGAAAGCGAACGTCAAGACATCGAGCTTCGCGGCGCTTTCCCCAGAGGTGGCGCGGCCGTCGATTCCCAGCATCACCTTCGCGTTCGCGGGCCGGATAACGGAAACCGCTGGAGTCATAAGAACCCGGGTCGTGGCCAAGACGGCGATTCCCGCCCAGGTGCAGTTCCAATGGAGCACCGACCCAGCCTTCGGCACCTATCAGACGACGCCGGTGCTCGATCCCAAGAGCAAGCTGTGTGTGGTCAAGGCATGGTTGACCGACTTGCCGCGCGCCGCCAAGATCCACTGGCGCGCGGTCGCGACTACGGCCGGAGGCGCCATCGTCGAGAGCCCGATCAAGTCGTTCAATACGCCTCCTGCGAAGGACCAGGCTCTGTCGTTCGCCTTTGGATCGTGCACCGACTACGAGATTCCAACCCGCTCGTGTGAGGTAGCCGCGACGCTTAATCCCGACGTCTTCGTGCACATGGGAGATTTCGGATACGCGATGACGGGGGCCGAGGCGGCGGGCTTTCGCACCGCGGATGCCTATCAGGACCGGTGGGGGCGAATGCTCGCGTCTTCGAGCGTGGGCAAAGTGCTCGACAAGATGCCGTGGATCATGCTGCAAGACGATCAGGACTACGGAAAAGGGAACTGCTGGAGCGGCAACGTGCCCGAGTTCTCGGTCGGCGCGTGGAACGCCATCAGCGGCAACCTGAAGCAGCGCTATTTCGCCATGCGTTTCGGCGACGCCCATTTCTTCTTCATCGACACGCATAGATGGGCCGACGATCCCAAGGCTCCGGATGGACCGGGCCGCACGATCTTGGGAGGCGCGCAGAAGGCGTGGCTCAAGCAGACGATGGCGGCATCGGATGCGGCCCTCAAAGTGTTGTTCAGTCCCGTGCCGCTTCGCCACATGCAAATGCACTACTCCGAGGAGCACGCAGAGATGCTGGCTTTCTTCTCGAGCATTCAGAGCCACGGAAGAAAGGTCCTCGTGTGTGCGGGCAACTCGCACTTGCACAACATCGCGCGCCGCCGGCCGGCTTCAGGAGGAAGCGCGGTAAACACTTTCGTGTCGTCGGGGAGCGACAAGACGAACCAAAAGAGCGCGCCCGGCGCCGAGGCCGGGAAAACGCTCGTCTACGACGTCAACGCCTTCGCTTACGTGCGGCTAGAGCAAGCGTGGGCCTATCGCAAGCTGTACCTGGCTTGCATTGCATCCGACACCGGCGAGGTCATCATGGAGCGAGAGATCGCGATGTAACCGTGCTCCGGCCATACTTCGAGGGTCGTGAAAGATCGCGAAAGTTTGCAGCGCGAGACTGAGAGGAACGTCCTGTTCCAAGGGGGGCTCTCTTGGTCGACGGTGGGCCGCGACATTCATGTCGGAGCGACGTTGTAGGTTGTAGATGGTTGGGGGACGGGCGTCTAGCGTTCTAAGTTGGGTCGGGCGATTGCTTTGTTGACAGCACCGTCACTTTTCGAACACTCGAGTCTCGGCAGGCCGTCTCAGGCGGCGCCGCAAGCATCCAGGGCACCCGGGGCGGCTGCATGACCACTGGGCGCGCTCTGGAGTTGCGCGGTCGCGGGCGGTCGCGCGAAGCGGACCCGGGCCGGGAGCTCGCTCTTGATTTTCAGAGCGGTCAAGACGGGGCCTACGAGGCTATTCACGACCATTACGCCCTCCGCGTCGATCGCATCTGTCGCAAGATGCTCGACAATCCCCACGACGCTCAGGAGGCCGCGCAAGAAACATTCCTGCGCGTCTACCAGTCCCTCGCAAGGTTCAACGGCAGCTACAAGCTGGGGGCCTGGATCGCGCGCATCGCCACCAATGTGTGCCTCGATCAGCTCCGGGCCCGGAGCCGTAATCCCTCCGATCCCGTTGACCCCGAGGCATTCAGCCACGACGCCACTCCGGTCGGCGACGGTCCCGAAGGGCTCTTCCTGAGCGCGGCCGAGGGCCTCCAGGTGCGTGCGGTGGTCGATTCGCTTCCGTCGCTTCATCGCGCTGCGATCGTGCTGCGCGATTTCGAGAGCCTCTCTTATGCCGAGATAGCCGCGGCCCTGGACCTCAGCGAGACGCAGGTCAAGGCGCTCCTGCATCGCGCCCGCAGGGGTTTCAAGCGCGCGTGGTTCACGACCATGATGTCGGCCCTCGTGCCCGCCCGCTTCGTCCAGCGGTTTGGACAGCGCGTGAAAGCGCTGGAGGCGCCCGCCGAGCACGCAACCCAAGCCGCGTTTACGGCCTCGCCGGCGGTGACCTCGTGCGGCGCCGCCCTGCAGCAGTGCGGTCAGTTCATGTCCGAGCGGGTCGCAACCGTGGTCACCGCAGTGGTCGTGGGAACGACCGCGGCCGCCGCCGGCGTCGCGACCATTCACGATGCCCCCCGGGCCGCCGAAGCCGCTCCCTGGGAGCCTGCAGGAGCGCCTTCAACCGATTCTCCAAGGCCGACGGGCGCCGCTCCCCGGACGACGCCCTCGACCCTCCAGCGGGCGACGACGCCCATAGGAGCGCGGCTTCCCCCCGACGCGCTCACGGAGGAGGAGGCTCCGCTCGACCCGGCGCCCGTCGACGAGGAGGCGCCGGAGATCGTGGAGGAGGCGCCTGTCGCCGAGGAGCCCGTTCCCGTCGAGACGCCGGCGCCCGAGCCGACGGACCCAGAGGCCGAGCCCCCGCCGGTCGAGCCGGAGCCCTCGGGCGAGCCCGAGCCTCCCGTGCAGTCCCGCACTCCTTTCATGACCGCCGTCGGCTTCAACCGGGGGATCGGCATACCGGGGGTCAGGCCCGAGAGCCACGCCACCGCGCTCGACTGCGGCTCGAAGCGCATGGAGCAACGCCTCCTCACCATCGTCTCAGACGGCGAGAAGACCTACCCGGCCTCATTGTTCTTGCAGCTCGACGGCGAGCTCCGGATCGAGCTGACCATTCGCAGGGATGCCGGGGACATCATCTACACGGGCGAAGCGGACCTAAGGTCCACCTCGGTGGCCGATGGGATCACCGACATGAGCTTTTTAGGCGGCTATCGAACCGCCAACCGCGAAGCGCAAGATGCGCTCGGATTACCGCTCTCAGGCAGCCTGTCTGCCAATTTTCACCTGGACTGCTCGAGTGACTCTGTGATATCAGAGTTACTTGTGTTTAGTACTGGGTGAAATGACTGGAAGAACCGGTTTGGGCGGATAGGCTAAAAAAGGCCCGATCTGCCAAATTTCGGCGAAATCCAGCTTAGGCGAACAACTCTCTTTCAGGATTGGTCGTTGACGCTTAGGGAAGCAAGGCTGCCCAAGGTGGGCAGTGCGGATAAGGCAAGACCGTCCACAACAGGAGGTGGGTATTGGCATTAGTTCGAAATAAGAGCAAGAAGTCGCTGGCCCTGTTCTCGGCAGTGATGATCATCGCAGCGCTGGCGATTCCCCTAGCGGGAACCGCTCTCGCGGTGGCAACGGGCGTAACGCTGACGCCGCCTGCCGATACGGCTGCGACGGGAACATGTAATGCGTTCACGGCGACGGTTACGGAAGGCGCCACAGATGTCCTCGGAGGCGAAGTTGTCGCCCTAGGGGCCACACAGTCGGATGCGGATACGGCCGCAGATCTCGATATCTCGTTCTGTGACCCCGATGGCGTAGGACCCGGCACGGACGCGGGCGGCGACACGGACACCGACGACGACGCCGCTACGGAGAATGCAGCATCGATCACGGGCGCATGTACCACCGGTGCGACGGGATCGTGCACCTTCGGCGTGCTGTCCGACGAGGCAGGAACCATGACCGTCACGGCGTCGGCCACTGCGGGCACCACCACCTTCACGGACACGTCGACCAAGACGTGGGTCGCCGGAGGCGACGATGCGGCCACCTCGGTCAACTGTAAGCCCGAGGACGCTTCCAACCAGCTCCCCGGAGAGGCCACTCACATAATCACCTGCACCGTGACGACGGACAACGCGGTGACGCTCGCCGGCGTGACCGTCCGTTACGAGGTGACCAGCGGCCCGGATGACGGCACGACCGGTACCTGCGTCACGGACAACGACGGTATGTGCGACCTGACTTTGGCCAACACGGGCGGAGCCGGCACGGACACCATCGTGGCTTTCGTGGACCAAACTTGCCCCGCAGGCGCGCCGCAATGCACGCCGATGGGGCCGGACCCATTTGAGCCTAAGGACCGAGTCACGAAGACCTTCGTGGGCCTTGCTCGCACGATCGACTGTGGGCCCGAGACGGCCAGCAACCCGCCGGCCAGCGTCCACACGGTGACCTGCACGGTCACGGACGTGAACGGCAACGCAGTCGAGGGCGCAGCGGTTACCTTCGACGAGACCGGCGTCGGCCACTTCACCAACGGCACCTCCACGTCGGCTGATGTCAGCGACGAGAACGGTGAGGCCACAGCCGAGACGACCACTCAGGCGAACGAGACCGGAGACCAAACCATCACGGGCTCGCTCACCGCAGCCGGAACCGACTGCGAGCTGCTCGCCGACGACCCGAACACAGGGGACCCGGCGGGTACCTGCACCGACGACGTCACCAAGACGTGGGAGATCAAGGACATCAACACCGGCGCATGCGCCGGCCTGAACTTCGGCGAGACGCAGCCCAAGGCCGACGGCAGCGGATCCATCATCGCGGGGTCGCCTAACGACGACGTGATCGTCGGCACCGACGGCGATGACATCATCTGCCCGTTCGCTGGCAACGACACGGTCGACGCCGGAGCCGGTGACGACCAAGTGCTCGCCAGCAAGGGCGCCGACGACATCGCCGGCCGCGAGGGTGGCGACAGCCTCGAGGGTGGCGGAGGTAAGGACACCCTCACCGGCGGGCTCGGCGCCGACACGCTGGAAGGTGGCGACGGCAACGACGTTGCTGCTGGAGGCGGCGGCAGGGACAACGTCAAGGGCAACGCCGGCATCGACACCCTTCGGGGTAAGGACGGCGCCGACAGCCTGCAGGGTGGCGATGGCCAAGACGTCCTCAAGGGCGGCCCCGGCGGCGACTCTCTGAGAGGCGGCGCAGGCGCCGACCAGCTCGACGGTGGCAAGGGCAGGGACACCTGTCAGGGCGGCCCCGGTCGGGACATAATCGTGCGCTGCGAGGGATAAGCATCCTGCCCCGCTGAGGGGTTAGAAGGAAGCTTCCACGGGAGCCGGTTCACCACGAACCGGCTCCCGTTCTCTTTCGCCCTCCCCGGGCCGAGTGGGTGTCAGGTGGCGCATACCGCCATTCACGGCCCACTCGGCGAACCCCGGCCGGGGCTGGACTCGCAAATTCACACCGATCTCTTCCGCCGTTTGCGGCCCAGTAATTTCGCGTTCACCTTGATTGCATAGCTTGAGCCCATGAGCGTGACGCGGGTCCGTGAGTCCTCTCACCCCCTGCGCGTGCTTCGCCTCACCTCCGTGTTCATGCCTCCGGCAGGAGTCCTAGAGGGAAGGGGCCGCCGCTTCGATCCGGTAGGCGGTATGCAGAACCACACGGCCGAGCTGACCAAGGCCCTCGATCGTCGGAACATCGCCCAGACCGTGCTCACCACCCGGCCCCCGGGCGCGCCGGGCCGGGAGCTTGTCGGCGCCCGGGCAGAGGTCGTGCGGATCGGCGCGCCCATCCGAAGGCTTCGCCAGCTCTACGGCGCGCTGGCGGCGCTGCACGCGCCCGGGCTCGCGGCCGGATCAGACCTCGTGCACTGTCACATCGGTGAGGATCTAGCCACCCTGCCCGTCGCCGCGACCGCCGCCCGCATGCATGGGCTGCCGCTGGTGGTGACGGTCCATTGCAGCTTGCGCCATACGTTCGCGGCGAGCGATGCTCGCACGACGGCTCTCAAGCTTCTCGGATCGCCGATCGAGGTGCGCGGCGTACGAGCCGCCGACGGAGTCATCACGCTCACGGAGCGTCTGGCCCGGAGCCTTCAGGCGGACGGAGTCGAGCGCGATCGCATCCGCGTGATCCGGCCCGGAGTCGACCCTGAGTTGTTCGACGGCCATTTCGACGATCCCTTCCCAGACATTCGCGGGCCCCGCATCGTCTTCGTGGGCCGGCTGGCGAAGGAGAAGGGGGTCGGCACTCTTCTCGAAGCCCTGCGGCACGTACGGGTCCCCGGGGCTCAGGTCGCGCTGGTTGGCGATGGGCCGGAGCGGGGCCACCTCGAGCGAATGATCGACCGGCTGGGGCTTGGAGGCCGGGTGCATCTCCAAGGCTTCCTTCCCCACGAGTGGGTGCCCGCGGTGTTGTCTCACGCCGACGTGCTCGTGCTTCCGTCGGTTTGCGAAGAGCTCGGCAGTGTCCTGATCGAGGCGATGCAAGCAGGCGTCCCGATAGTCGCAAGCAACACGGGGGGCATACCAACGCTGGTCGCCGACGGGCACAACGGCCTCCTGTTTCCTCCGGGTGATCCGCGGGCCTTGGCCGCCTGTATCGACCGGTTGCTCGGCGACGAATCCCTGACGAGACGTCTGGCCGCGAGCGCTCGGCGCACCGTGGCAGGACGCTCTTGGGATGTCATGGCGTCGGAGGTCTTAGAGGTCTACCAGGACGCTCTCGGTCGTCGGGCGGCCTTCGCTCGAGGCGAGCGGGTGCAGAGCGTGCCCGCCACCCTTTGACGCAACCAGGTTCTGGCTCCGCCATAGCAACGCGAGAGCTCGTGAACATCGGGCATCGGGGCGCGTCCGCATACGCTCCCGAGAACACGCTCGCAGCCTTCGATCTCGCCCTCTCTCTGGGCGCGCATTATCTCGAGCTCGATGTCCACATGAGTCGTGACGGCGTCCTCGTGGTCGTCCACGACCCGACGCTCGACCGCACTGCGCGCGGGCCGGCAGAGGTATCCACCGGCCTGATCCGCTCGAGAACCTTCGATGAGCTCAGCCACCTCGAGTTCGGCAGCTGGTTCAACGAGGCCTTCACGCGCTACCGGAGAGAGGAGTACGCGGGGCTCAGGATCCTTTCACTCGAAAGCGTCCTCGCGAGGTACCGGCATTGCGCTCGCCTGTGCATCGAGCTCAAGAACCCCGAGGCGTCTCCGGGGATCGAGGACGAGCTGATCCGCCTGCTGGGGGCCTACGGTCTGTTGGCGCCGGCACGTTCGCGGGGCCGAACCCTGATCCTGTCCTCCGATGCCGCCAGTCTTCAAAAGCTGCGCGCCATGGCTCCGGAGCTAACTCTCATGCAGCTCGTCGTCGAGACTGCGACTGCTTCCGAGATCGTGCTGCTTCTCGAGGACATATGTGCCTACGCGCACGCGGTCGGGCCGCACCACCGATCGGTCGACGAGAGCGTGGTGCACGAGGCACACGCGGCCGGGCTGCACGTTTATCCCTACACGGTGAACGACGCGTCCGTCATGCGGCGGCTGATTGCCCTCGGAGTTGACGGAATGATCACCGACTGCCCCGATGTGCTGGATGCTCTCGTGCGATCCACGCGCGTCGGCGCCCCAACCCCAACCCCAACGCCGAGTGGGTGGTGAGTGGCGCTATGCGACATCTGTCACCCGCTCGGCGAGATGGTTCGCAGCCATTTGGCTGCGTCGTCCATCTCGGCAGGCTCCAGGCCATGCCCGCCTTCCTGCCAGCGAGCGACTACCTCAGCTCCCGCGCCCTCGAGCATGACGGCCAGCTTCTCGGCGTCCTCCGGGGGGACGATCGGATCGGTACGCCCGGCCGCGATGAAGACCGGAAAACCCGAGAGATCCGGCATCTCATCCGGCTCGAACGGGACCATCGGGCGAAAGAGCGCGGCCGCGCACAAGAGCTTTGGGTGTAGGAGAAGCAAACCTCCCGCAATGTTTGCTCCGTTCGAGTAGCCGGCGGCGACCACTCGCTCTGGGTCCAGCTCATATGCGCCGGCGGCCCGCTCGACGAACGCGGCCAGCTCGTGGGCGCGCGCCTTCAGGTCCTCGACGTCGAGCACTCCCTCGGCAAAGCGTCTGAAGAATCGAGGGGCTCCGTTCTCCAGGACCTTGCCGCGCGGGCTCAGCAGGTTGGCTTCGGGGGCCAGGGCCCGGCCCAAGGGCAGCAGGTCGTTCTCGTCCGCGCCGGTTCCGTGAAGGAGAAGCAGGGTGAGTCTCGAGCCGGACGAGCCCGGCTCGTAGCGGTGAATGAAGCCGAGCTCTTTATCGGGCATCGAGTTCCTTTCGGGTCAGGGCCTCCGGCCCACGTGGGCGGCGGCGAGGAGCCCGAGCACGTCGCTCTGGGTGGCGGGGCGGGGATTGTAATAGTCGCCGTCGGCGACGAGATGGGCAGCCTCCTCAAGATCCGACTCGCTCATGTCCAGGTCGGCGAGGCCGGCGGGAGCCCCGAGATCCCGGGCCAGATCGAACAGGCCCCCAGCCGCATCCCGGACATCGAGGGCGTCGGCGATGCTCTTCATGGCCTCGGGCGCCGCGGGCGCGTTGAAGCGGACCACGTGGGGAAGGATCACCGAGTTGGTAGGGCCGTGTGGCAACCCGAAAGTGCCTCCAAGGACGTGGCGGATGCGGTGATGGATCGCCATGCCCGTTACGGCCAGCACCGCCCCGGCGAGATAAGCGCCGTAGAGTGCCTCGGAGCGGGCGTCGAGGTCCTCGGAGGCATGGACGGCCGACGTGAGTCCGCCGGCGAGAGCGCTCGCTCCCTCGACGGCTTGAAGCTTCGAGAGGGGGCTCGGGCTCGCGGAGTAGAGCGCCTCCACGCAGTGCGCGAGCGCGTTCATGCCAGTGGAGGCGGTGACAGCCGGCGGCAGGCCGGTCGTGAGACATGGATCATAGACAACCGTCTTGGGCAGGGCGCGCTCGTCGCGAGCGGTCTTCTTGCGGCGTCCCTCGGTGATCCCGTAGATCGGCGTCATCTCCGAGCCCGAGTAGGTGGTGGGGACCGCCACCATTGGTGCTCCGTCGTCGACGGCGACCGCCTTGGCGAGACCGATCGCAGAGCCTCCGCCGAGGGCGATCAGGCCGTCGACCTGGTGCTCACGAGCCGTCTGTCGCGCTCGGTCCGCGTCTGCCCGCGACACATGGGGCCGGGCGTCGGGCCACGATGCCACCGCTCGTTCCCCCAGCGCCAGTCGAAGGGCGTCTGCCTCATTCTTCAGCGAGGGAGTGGTGATCACCAAGATGCGCCTCGATCCCAAGCGCTCGGCCTCGAGGGGGACCTCGTCTACGCGCCCGACGCCGAAGAGGACGCGGCCCGGCAAGGTCTCATGAGTGAATGGTTGCACCAACGTCTCCACCTCCGCCGTCCGTTGGGGTCGCCTGCGCCGGCAAGAGCTCTCCTCCTGTCGATCGGTAGCGGGAAGCCGGGGCCTCGAGGCGCCGGAGCGCCCAACCCCCGGCCCCGGTTACTCCACCTCGACCGTGCCCTTCATCTGATCGGGATGGACGTCGCAGTGAAACTCGAACGATCCGGGCTCAGAGGGGGCCGTGAACGAAGCCGTGCCGGACTCTCCCCCCGCGGCCTCGACGACAACGTCGGCCTCCTCGAAGGTGAAGGTGTGCGGGGCCGAGCCGTCGTTGGTCAGTGTCACCTCGACCTCCTCGCCGGCTGCGAGCGTGATCGCCTCTTGATCGAAGCTGAAATCCGTGGCCACCACCTCGACGGCCGTGGCGCCGGAGCCGGCGCTCCCGGTCGCCTCGCCGCTAGAGCCGTCGTCAGCGCAGGCTGCGCCCAGAATCGAGACCGCCATGAGCACGCCGGCCACAGCCGGAC
>JACDBF010000304.1 GCA_013695055.1 Actinomycetota bacterium | reverse complement strand
ACCCACAGCTCGGCGACGGGAATCACCAGCAGGGCGACAAGCAGAACGGGGAACATCGCCCAAGTATCGAGCCTGCTCGTCTGATAGGGATACACTCCGATGCTCGCCACCACCCTTAAATCGCTGTCCTTCGAGAACGCCGCCAGGCTCGCCCGTGAGGGAGCGGCCTTCGTCGATTTGCGCCCCACCGGCGATTACTTGGAGGTTCACATTCCGGGATCGCTGCACCTTCTCTACGAATTCGGGCCGGGGATGGCGTCGCGCGCACGTGACTGCCTGCCGCTGGATGTTCCGCTCATGTTGATCGAGGAACAAGGCGTCGACATGAAGAACGCCGCGAGCGCGCTGAGAGGCAAGGGTTTTACGGTTCTAGGTTCGGTGCCCGACGCCGTGGGTCGTTGGGCCGAGGCCGAGGGAACGCCCGCGTCCACAGAGGTGATCGAACGTGGCTCGGGCCTCGAGTTGGAGATGATAGACGTCGGTGATCCTGGCGCTAATCCGCCCCAAGGCTCCCGAAAGATCTCCATCGAGCGCTTGTGGACCCTCGCCGGCGAGCTCTCGGGGCAAGAGAGCGTGGCCATTGCGACCGGTTATGGGGTGCGCGCCTCGCTTGCGGTGGGCATGCTCGAACGGGCCGGGGTCAGAGAGGTTTTGTTCGTAAAGACGCGCGCCGTGCCGCGCACGACCCCCAAGCTAGAGCCGTACGGGTGACGCGGTTTGATCCACGACTCACCGCCGGTTGATCCATGCTCACCGCGGTTAGGGCGAGCCTTCCTCCATTCCCTTCGCGATCAGAAAGCCGCGCGCCCGTTCGGTCAGGCCATAACGACCGACCAGCCGCCAGAAGGCCGGGGAATGGTCCGGCTCGACCAGATGGGCAAGCTCGTGGACGATCACGTAGTCACGAACCCATCCGGGATACTCGGCGAGCGCCAGCGACAACCGGATGACGCTCGCGTCGGGCATGCAATAGCCCCATCGAGAGCGCTGTGTCTCGGTCCAGGCGATGTCGCGGGGCCTGATGCCATCGAGGTAGCGATCCGCCAGCTCGTCGGCCCGGCGGCGGAGTGCGCCATCGGTGTTGAGGCGGTCCCGGCGGCGGCGCTCGGACAGCTTGGCCGCCATCCGAGTCACCCACTGCTGCTCCTCGGCGTGCGTCATTCGATCCGGAATGGAAACCACCAGCGCATCGCCCACAATCTCCGCCGTGATCGTCTTTCTCCGGCGGGCACTCCGGCGCACCTCTATCCGATCAAACTCGCGTTCGATGCCGGGGGCGTCCACGGGAAGGCGATTGAGCACCATCGGTAGCATCCTAGGGGGACGAGCCCAGGTCCAAGCGTTTTGTATCCGGGGGACAAATTACGACCATGTTTCTCTGCCTTGCGACGCTTGCAAGCTCATGTGAAAACCTTCACAATGTGGCTTCAGCACAAAGATTCCCCCGGGATTTGGATTAACCCCCCTGCCCGGGAATCGGGCCCCCTCCGTCATCCGCCCATCCCCCCGACGGAGGGGGCTCTTCTTTTTCCCGCCTTCGCCCCGGGTCGACCGGCCGCTCAAAGGCCGAGCCAACCCCATCCCATCACTACGCCCACGATGTTGACGCCCCCGCGCGCCATCGCCCTCGCCGTTTCCCCCAACCTCTCAAAGGCCCCATAGACATCCCCGGCATGCCGCTCCACGAAATCGACTGCCGGACCGGCGACGGCGCCAAAGCGATCCCAAGCGGTGGTGCACGAGTCAGGGCCGTTGCGCAAGAACGCGTAGGCGTACGCCTGCGCGGCCCGGGATCGGACGATTGCATCGTGGGCGTCGAGCAGGGAGGGGGAGACGATGCGGTTCGACTCCCCGCGGTACATAGCGCTCGAAGATGGAACAATGACATCCGTGACGCCCGCGAGAGACAACGCGCGCGTCCCATAGGAAGAATCTTCGGCTGCGAGCCACCTCATGAGCTCGGATCTTGGCGCGAGCTGGGTAATGGCTCGCCCCCCGGGATCGGGCACGGGGCCTCCCCTCTCGGACCACATGGAGATTCTTCTGAGCATCCGGGCCCCCGTCTCCGTTTGGGCCCTCAAATCGGCGATCGATTCGGCCAGGGGAGCCCCACGATGTGGAGTCGCCAGAGTGATGAGGTGATCAACCGGAGGTATCCGAGAATCCCATGTCCGCGTCATTCCCTCGAGCATTGCGCGCGCTACCAGGCCGCCCTGCGAATGCGTCAGAAGGTCGATGCGACGACCAGGATGACGCCGCCCGATGGAGATAAGGAGGTCTCGCAGGCGCCCTGCGGCCACGAGAATGTCGCCGTAGGTGTCCGAGCGCTCGTAGCGTTCGTGAAGGCGGGGACCCTGAGCGCCCCTGTAGGAAAAGAAGTAAATGTCGTCGGGCCCATAGCCCAGAGCGGATGGGCCGAAAGCGCGCGCGTAAAGGTCCGGCGTCGAGCTCGACGTCGCGCTGTTCAAACCGGCTATAGCGACCGCTATATTGCGGTTCGGCGGAGGCGGTC
This sequence comes from Actinomycetota bacterium, assembly GCA_013695055.1. GTDB lineage: Bacteria > Actinomycetota > CADDZG01 > CADDZG01 > WHSQ01 > JACDBF01. The sequence continues at coordinate 1,180 of JACDBF010000304.1, read as the reverse complement.
GCTCGGACAATTGGGCCGGAGGTCTGCAGAGCTCTTCCCTTTCGCCCGCGCCCGTATGGGTTCCAACGAGCGGAGCGAGATGAAGCGCTGCTCCCATATCCACTGGGCCCATGAACGCGAGGGGGTCGACGTAACGATCATCGAGCTTCACGCCGAAGTGGAAGCCTGATGACTGTCCGGTATGGCTTCTGCCCGCTGCGCCTATGAATCGTCCCTCACCCACGCCCTCTCCGCTAGAAACGAGGATCTCAGAAAGCTGCGAATAGGTCGTCTCGAGACCGTCTGTGTGATCGATCGTCACGGCGAGAGCGCCCGCGACGGGGCCTGCAAACGTGACGATGCCCGGCGCCGCGGCGCGGACTTGCGCGCCCGGCATCACCGCATAGTCGATCCCGCGGTGGCCGGAGCCCCACTCGCTGGCAGGGGCTTGGAAATACCGGGAGATCGCGCTGTCCAGAGGAGGCGCGAGCCAAGGCGCGGCGGTCGCATGGGCGTGCTCCGCAAGCCCGAAGAGCGTAGCGATCAAGGCAGAGGCAAGAAGTGAGCGCGTCCGCATTCAAGAGATGGTGCACGGCCGGCGAGACGAGGACAGTGACGCTCGTCACAGGAGTCAAGCGCGACGGAGCGCCGACTGCATCAAAGCGCCGGGCACGTGGTGCGCCGGGCACGTGGTGCGCCGGGCGTCATCCCGTACGATCCGGCGATGACTCCGGAGGTGCGGCGCGCGTTGATTGCGGTGTTTGTCGCCCGCACGGGAGCCAACGGCGGCTTGCGGATCGTGTACCCCTTTCTTCCGGCCATCGCGCGAGGTCTCGGAGTACCGATCGGCGCGCTCGCAAGCCTGGTCGCATTGCGAAACCTCGGCGGCGTCACTACTCCTATCGTTGCGCGCGCTTCAGAAGCATGGGGGCGACGCCGGCTGATGCTCGCGGCCATGATGTCGATCACCGTCGGATGCGCTCTCAGCGCGGGAGCGAGCTCTCTGATGATTGCTGGAGTGGGCATCGTGCTCGTGGGCATCGCCAAGCCCACCTTCGACGTGCCCATGCAGTCCTGGTTCAGCGAACGCGTTCCTTACCAAGAGCGCGGCAGGGTCTTCGGTATCACCGAGCTGACGTGGTCGGTTGCTCTCTTGGCGACCGTGCCTCTTTCGGGTTTGCTGATCGAGCTCACATCGTGG
>JACDBF010000285.1 GCA_013695055.1 Actinomycetota bacterium | reverse complement strand
TCCTCGCTCAACCACGTCTTGTTGCGAAACTCAACGCAGATGCGCAAAGGAGCGGTCCGGCGCACACACTCGAGAACGTAGTCACGCGCGGCACGACCGACGTGAAACCATGGCGGGAACTGGAAGAGCAATAGCCCCAGCTTCCCGGCCCCCTGAAGGGGGCCGAGCGCACTCAGAAAAGCGTCCCAGACTCGCTCGATCGTAGCGGAGTCGAGATCACCTATGTAGATGTTCTTGCCGTCGGTCTCTCCCACGAAGTCTTTCAATGCGCTCGGTTTCGTCGGATGCTGCGTTAGAAGCGAGAAGGCCTTGACGTTGAAGGTGAAAGGCGTGGGCGTGCGCTTGACCCACAGCTCCGAGTTCTTCTCGGAAGGAAGGAAGTAGTAGGAGGAATCGACCTCGACTAGCGGAAAGTGCGACGAGTAGAAGCGCAGGCGCGCTTCGGCGCTGGAGGAGCTCTTCGGGTACCAGCCGGACTTGACCAGGCTCTTGTCGGTCCACGACGCGGTTCCAACGAGCACATCTCCCATAGCGACTGCCTACCAGAGACTCATCCCATGCGCACCCGCTCCGTGGGGCTTCTCGATGGGTAAAGACCGGCCCTTCGGGCGGATCCGGCGAACGCGCGCGCATCGCGCGGCGCGCAGCCTCGGCCGTCGTTGTTGAAAAAGAAGTAGACCTCCGAGCTGGACCCCCATCAACCTGCGACCCTTTGCGCCCACGAGCTCAACGCCTCTCGCCCATAGCAGGGGTGCGGGCGAGCGCGTCCCTCATGCAAGCGCACATAGCCCCAGTCGGCCGTCCTCCACAGAGGGGAGACCGGCCGTGAGCCGCGATCGGCTAGGCAGAGAGCCGCTCGATTCACCTCCAGGACTCGGCGGGTCTCACTCGTGAACCAGGAATCGTGACGGAACTCGACCGCCACCCGAACGTCGGAACCGAACTGCTCCAAGACGGCCCGAAGATCGGCGACGTTGGCTTCGAGATTGGGAGGAAGCTGAAGCAGCACCGGCCCGAGCTTGTCCCCCAGGCCGCGCGCATGATCGAGAAAGCGCGCCACCGGCTCTTCCGGCTCCCGCAGTCGTTTCATGTGGGTGAGATAACGGCTCACTTTGACGGTCCATCTGAAATCATCGGCGTCCGGCGCGCCCAATCCTCGAATGTCGTCCGCTCCGGCAAACGGTAGAAGGCGTTGTTCGACTCCACGGTCTGCCAGCGCTCGGCATAGTACTCCAGCCACCCCCTCTGAGGCAGACCCGAGGGGTAGAAACGGTCACGCCAGTGCCGGTATTGCCAGCCGGAGGTTCCAATGAATACCGGCACGTCTCCTCCGATTCGCCTCGGGTGGCCGCGACGGGGATTGCGTCGAAAACTTCGTGAGAGGGTAGTCCTCCAGTGGAAAAGAGGAGCGGGGTGCCCGAGGGACGCGGTCCTCTCAGCAATTTTCTGATCTCCGAGCTCGGCGCGCCCGCGCACGAGATCGGGCTCGCTCCACCTCCTAGCGACGACGCCATGCAAGGCGACGACTTCCATCTCGGGCTCTATCTCTGCTATGAGCTCCACTACCGCTCCTTCGCCGGAGTCGACGATGACTGGGAGTGGGAGCCGTCGCTGCTGGCGGTGCGCCGTCGGTTGGAGCGAGCCTTCGAGAGAGCGCTCAGAGACGCCGTGCGCGTGCCCGCGTTCCCTGCCGCCGCCGATATGCAAACCAAGCTTCGGGCCCTCATCGCAGGGAACGAGTCCCCCTCCCCGGCGCGCCGCCTCGAGACATCCCCGACGACAGACCGTTTTCGTGAGTTCATGATTCACCGCTCCGCCTACCAGCTGAAGGAGGCCGATCCGCACACCTGGACGTTGCCTCGTCTCGAGGGCCGGGCGAAGGCGGCGATGGCGGAGATCCAAAGCGACGAGTACGGCGGGGGGCGACCCGAAAGGATGCACTCGGTCCTGTTCGCCGACGCCATGGCCGCGCTGGACCTCGACAGCGCGTACGGCGCCTATCTCGATCTCATCCCCGGAGTGACGCTAGCAACGGTGAACCTGATGTCCTTCTTGGGCCTGCACCGGCGCTTGCGAGGGGCGGCCGTTGGCCACCTGGCCGCATTCGAGATGACCTCTCCCGAACCCAATCGCCGTTACGCATCCGCTCTCGAGCGATTGGGCTTTGGGTC
>JACDBF010000284.1 GCA_013695055.1 Actinomycetota bacterium | reverse complement strand
ACGATCATCGCCTCTCTCGCCGCCATCTACTGGGCCAGAAGGTCGCAACTCCGTTCTCTGCCGGAAAACGTTCGAAAAACGAACGCTGATCCGCTCAGATCGGTGGTGGGGGGTGCATCAGGGGCGGCAGACGGCCGGTAGGGCTCCCGGCTTGGGGATCGGGATGGGCAGGATCTGGACGATCTTCTTCGTCCGAAAGTCCTCGCGGCCGACGATCACCGCCACGTCGATGCCCGAGGCCGTCTTGCCTTTTTTGACCTCGGCCCCCGGGACGGCGGCCGAGACGAGCTCGGCCATGCGTTCGGCCTCGGGCTCGTCTCGGTTGTAGACGATCACGGTTCGCTTGTAGTCGAAGCGCTCGGCGTTGGCGACATCGCTCACGATCACCGATCCGTTCGCCGTCTTCGTGGCGTTCTCCAGCTTCTCCTTTGCGGCCAGCGCAATCCCCTCCTCGTAGGTTCCGTTGTAGACGCCGACGCGAATCGAGGACGGGTCGATGCTGGGAACCTCGTCCGCATCGGCCGGCGACTCGTCGCGCGCGATGGCATCGAACATGACTCGCATCGCCTGCATGTCGGGCAGCACGACCGACGCGTCGCCCACGAAGCCGGGCCCAAAGTTGGGGGCCGTGTAGGCCTCGTAGTCGTTGGGATTGAACGACCTGAGGCGCTGGCCCAAGCGGTAGAGGTCCAACAGCCCGGTGCCCTGATCCATCCTCAGGTTGCCTCTGAGGACTCCCAAGAGAGAGCGTGCGCGATCCAGGTGCAAGAGCGTGTCCACGGACGTGACCTTGTCGATGGCCGCGGCCATGAACTTCTGCTGGTTCTGGATGCGATCGAGATCGCCACCGGCCAAGTTCTTGCGGGACCGCACGAAGCGCACGGCTCGCTCGCCGCTGAAGTGGACCAGGCCCGGTTCCTTGACCTCGATGCCCGTGGCCGGGTCGAACTCGATGGGCTCAGGGATGCAGACGTCGACGCCGTCGATGGCGTCCACCAGGTCCTTGAAGCCCGCGATGTTGATCTGCACGTAGCGGTCGACCGGTAAACCGGTCAAGGATTTGACCGTTTCGACCAGCGTGGGCTTTCCCTGCTCGAGCGCGGAATTGATCTTGTTCTTGCCTGAGGAACCCGGGATCGGCACCCACAGATCGCGCGGAAACTGCACCATCATGATGTGGCCCGTCTCCGGATCGATCCGGGCCAGGATCAAGGTATCGGCGCGTTCGCCGGTGATGGCGCCGGAGGCATCCTCATCGTCGGCCCCCAGCTCTTGCTGCTCTTTCTCGGTCAGGCCCGCACGAGAGTCGGAGCCGACGATGAGCACCGTCTCCGGTTCACCCGCCTGCTTGAGCTCGGTGCCGACGCCGGGGATCACCTCTTGCACATCGTTCTGGGTCGAAAAGTAGAGGTAGACGCCATAGCCGGCCCCCGCCGCCAGAATCAAGAAGATTCCCAGCGGGATCAGCACCCATTTGCGGCGCAGGAAGGCGAGGCGCTTGCGCTCGCGCACTCGCACGCCTCTCACCATGCCCGAGTAACGGTCGGGGCTGGCTCTCTTACGCCGGAAGGGATTCGCCATAAAGGCGATTATGCGACTCGCGAGCCGGAAAGTAGTTAAGTGCGGCCCGGAACGCCCGGCTCGGTCATGGGGGCCGCGTCGAGCACGGCGTCGAGCTGCTCCTCGTCCATGATCTCGTGCTCGAGGGCGACCTCGCGGATGGTCTTGCGCTCCGCGTGCGCCTGCTTTGCCAGCGCGGCCGTCTTGTCATAGCCGATGTAGTCGGTGAGGGCCGTGCACAGCATGAGCGATTGCTCAAGCAGCTCCTTGCAGCGCTCTTCATCCGCCTCGATGCCGGCGATGCAGCGTTCGGTGAAGGCAGTGACCCCATTTGCGAGGAGGTTCATGGCGAACATCAGATTGAAGCCGAACACGGGCCAGAAGACGTTGAGATCGAGCTGGCCCCCATGCGCGGCCAACGAGCACACCTCGTCGCAACCGATGACCTGAAAGCAAACCATGTTCATCATCTCGGCCATCGAGGGATTGACCTTTCCGGGCATGATCGACGAGCCGGGCTGCACCGGGGGCAAGATGAGCTCGCCTATCCCCGTTCGGGGGCCCGAAGCCAGCAAGCGAACATCCGATGCGATGCGGGAGATCTCGATCGCCGCGTTGCGAACCGCGCTGGAGACGTGAGCCATGTCGGCTCCCGATTGCGTAAGCCGGAAGAAGTTCTCGCCGCGCCGGAGGTCGAAGCCGGTGATGGACCCGAGGTGAGCGATCACGCCATCGACGTAAGCGGGCTCGGCATTGATCCCGGTCCCCGCGGCGGTGCCGCCGAGATTGAGCTCTCTGAGGGACTCCGCGGCGGCCTCGATCCGCTCGATGGCTCGGTCGATCGCCGCCGCCCAGCCCGAGATCTCCTGCCCGAGGCGAATCGGAACGGCGTCCTGCAAATGTGTCCGAGACGACTTGACCACGCCGTCGAAGGCGCGCGCCTTCCCGTCGAGGGCGCTACTCAAACTCTGGAGGGCTTCGATCAAGCCGGGGAGCGCGCGTTGGGCCCCGAGACGCACCGCGGCCGGATTGGTGTCGTTCGATGACTGCGCCATGTTGACGTGGTCGTTGGGGTTGACCTTGCGCGCGGCGCCGCGTTCTCCACCGAGCAGCTCAGAGGCCCGGTTGGCGAGCACCTCGTTCACGTTCATGTTGTGCGAGGTTCCGGCCCCCGCCTGCCATGGATCGATGACGAAGTGCGAATCCAGCTTTCCGGAGAGGCCCTCGTCGGCCGCAGCAACTATGGCGTCGCCGATGGTCTTGTCGAGGCGTCCGGTGTCCATGTTGGCGAGGGCGGCCGCCTTCTTGATCACGATCATCCCCCACACATAGTCACGCTGCGGGGGCAGGCCCGAGATGGCGAAGTTGTCGAGCGCCCTTTGGGTCTGTGCCCCCCAGAGCGCGTGTGAAGGAACCCGCACCTCGCCTAGCGAATCTTTCTCGGTACGGTAATCGCTCACTAGAGGTTGGTGGCGTCTTCGTTGCAGAAGACCCTTAACTGACAAGACGCGTGAGTGGCGAGTTGTGACAGCGCGATCCCGGTGAGCGCCAAGCCTAAAGCGAGAGCGGTCGCCCACCACCGGAAGGGGATCTTCTGGCGTCGGGCGGCCACGCTCGAAGGCTCAGCGTCGGGGGCGTCGTAGGCGACCTCGGCGAGAAGGAGCCGCGCGTCGTCGAACTGGAACTTACGCACGTAGACGGTAACGGGAGCCCACGGATTCGTTCCCCCGTAAAGCCATGCCCCGGGAGCGGCCCGATCCTTGACCGCGCGGCTTTCGATGCCCGCCTCGCCGAGGCGGCCGGTCAAGAGGTGCGCATCGATATCGTTATCCGCCTTGACCAGCAGCACCCATCTCGAATCTCCGCCGCCCCGAGGGCGTTCCGTTACCGGAGGCGGTGGCTCCGTGGAGACGACAGACATATAGACCTTTCTACCCGAAAATCTCACGGGCTATGACGACTCGCTGAATCTGATTGGTGCCTTCGTAGATCTGCGTGATCTTTGCGTCGCGCATCATGCGCTCCACCGGATACTCCCGCATATAACCGTATCCTCCCAGCGCCTGTACACAGTTGGTAGTCACGTCCATGGCGACATCGGACGCCCAGCACTTTGCGATCGCCGCCCAGTAGGACACCCTGGGATCCCCCTCGTCGACCGCAACGGCAGCCCGATAAACGGCCAGTCGCGCCGTCTCGATCTGCATAGCCATATCGGCGAACATGAACTGAAGGCCCTGGAAGCTGGATACAGAGCGGCCGAACTGCCGGCGCTCCTTGCAGTAGTCGACCGCGACATCGAACGCTCCCTGTGCGATTCCCAAGGCTTGGGCGGCGATGGTCGGTCTCGAGAAGTCAAGTGTCCTCAGCGCTATCTGGAACCCCCGACCGACTTCCCCGATGACGTTTGCAGAAGACACCGCGCAGTCATCGAGGATGACCTCACGCGTCGGTGAGCCCCGGATGCCCATCTTGTCCTCCTTGCGCCCCAGCGACAATCCCGGCATGTCCTTGGACAAGAGGAATGCCGTGATGTTTTTGCCCTTGGATCCGGCGGGGTCGGTCACCGCAAAAAAGGTATAGAGATCGGCTGCGCCCGCACCGGTGATGAAGCGCTTGGAGCCCGTGATCCTCCATCCGTCGCCATCGAGCCGGGCCAGGCTCCGCATGGCGGCGGCGTCCGATCCCGAGCCCGGCTCGGTCAGGCAATAGGACATCCGATGACGCCCCTCGGAGATCCCCGCCGACACCATCCTTTTTTGCTCGTCGTTGCCGGCGATCAGGATCGGAATCGCGCCGAGCTTGTTGACCGCGGGTATCAGCGAGACGCCCGCCGATGCCCTCGAGATCTCCTCGACCAAGAGACAAAGCTCAACCGCGCCTCCGCCGGCGCCACCGTGCTCTTCGGGATAGGAGACCCCGGCGAAACCGCCGTCGACCAGCAGCTCGTCGATGTCCCACGGATACTCATCGGCTCTGTCAATCTCCGCGGCGCGTGGGCGGATCTTGTTCTCCACCAACTGGCGTATCGACTGCCGAAAGGCCTCTTGCTCCTCGGTGAAGGTGAATCCGAG
>JACDBF010000239.1 GCA_013695055.1 Actinomycetota bacterium | reverse complement strand
GCACGCCGAACATTAGGGGACGGGCGGCCGAGTGGGAACGCGCAGCTACCTTCTTTCGAAGGTTATGCAAGCGGTTTTCACTCTGCTGTTCATCCTCGTTTTCAATTTCTTCTTGTTCAGGGTCCTGCCGGGGGACCCGGCCCGCATTCTTGCGCGTGACCGAGGGCTTCCCAAGGAAGCGGTCGACGAGCTGCGGGCGGACTTTGGTCTCACCAAGCCGCTCCCTCAGCAGTTCTTGATTTACATGCAGGACACCGTCACGGGTAACTTCGGCATCTCTTTTGCCTTTCGGGTGCCGGTAGTCGATAAGATCCAAGAGCGCGTATGGCCGACGGTCCTGCTGGTCGGGGTTTCGACGATCGCGTCCACCATCATCGGATTGCTCATCGGCATCTACGGCGGCTGGCGGCGCGGAAGCGGCTTCGACGTTGGATCGCTGGGGTTCTCATTGGTCATGTACTCAATGCCCGAGTTTTGGCTGGGGATTCTGCTGTTGATCGCCCTCGCGGCGGGCGCGGGGTTGTTTCCGGCAGTGTTTCCAACCGGGGGCATAGAGACTCCCAACGCAGACCTCACGGGAGGGGCAAAGATCGCCGACGTCATAAATCATCTCTTCTTGCCCGGCTTGACGCTGACGGTCGCTTTTCTCGGCGAGTACGCCCTGATCATGAGATCTTCGCTGCTGGATGTCATGGGCGAGGACTACGTCACGACGGCGCGCGCCAAAGGTCTGCGGGAGGCGCTCGTCCTCCGCAGGCACGTTGTTCCGAACGCCATGTTGCCGACCGTCACCCTCACCGCGCTCAACCTCGGCTTCGTGATCTCGGGTGCCATCACCGTCGAGACCGTGTTTTCGTGGCCGGGTCTCGGACTTCTGAGCCTGGAGGCCGTGGACGCCAACGACTTTCCTTTGCTGCAAGGTTTGTTCCTGCTGTTCAGCATCGCGATAGTCATCTCCAACCTCACCGCGGATGTCATCTATAGCTACCTCGATCCGCGCGTGCGGGGCGCCTGATGAAGCGGCCCCCCTTGGAGAGTCACGCGGAGCAGCCTGTGGGAATGGGTGGGCTGCCCCTCGAGGTACCCGACAATCCGCGCAAGATAGCGTGGGTGCGGCGCCGGCGGGCGATGAACAGGACGTGGCGGATTTATCGCCAGAGCAAAATGGGGATGACCGGACTCGTCATTCTCATCCTCATCGTGGCGATGTCGGTGGGAGCGCCGCTTATCTCGAGCTCGGAGGGACTCGATCCGTCCAACGTGTCCGGCCCGGTTCTCGCGCCTCCGAGTCTCGAGTACCCCATGGGCACCGACGATCTCGGGCGCTCCGTGGCCACGCTCACGGTGTGGGGCTCGAGGATCTCCTTGCTCGTCGGCTTCATGGCGACGATCATCTCCATGCTGCTGGGAACTGTTGTGGGAGTCGCGGCAGGTTTCTATGAAGGTTGGTCTGAGCGCTTTCTGATGCGCATCACGGATTGGAATCTGGCCCTTCCCTTCATTCCACTTGCGATCGTGCTGGCCAGCCTCTTTGGGAGGTCGTTGATAATCATCGTTCTCTTGATCGGGCTTACCTCGTGGGCCGGAACGGCTCGAGTCGTACGTTCTCAAGCCTTGTCTATCAAGACTCGCACTTATGTCGAGCGGGCGAGAGCGCTCGGCGCCAGCAACTGGCACTTGATGACTCGCCACCTCCTCCCAAATGTTTTTCCACTGGTGTTTGCCAACACGATTCTGGTCGTGGCCGTTGCGATCCTCTCGGAGACGACGCTGTCATTTCTGGGTCTCGGCGATCCATTGAGGGTGTCCTGGGGAGGGATCCTGGAGGAGGCGTTTGCGGGTGGAGCCGCATCGGCCGGCAACTGGTGGTGGCTTCTGCCTCCGGGCGCGTTCATCACTCTCGTAGTGCTCGCCTTCACGATGTGTGGCTACGCGCTCGATGAGATCCTTAATCCGAGACTCCGGCAGCGCTGACGCGGGATGAGCGTTCTTTCGGTCAGGGATCTTCATGTCACCTACAGCACACAAGGGGGGCGGGTTCCCGCCGTCCGAGGAGTGAATTTCGAGCTCGAGCGTGGCGAAGTCCTAGGGCTCGCGGGCGAGTCGGGCTGCGGCAAGTCCACCATCGCGCACGCTGTTCTTCGACTCTTGCCTCCCGGCACGGAAACGAGCGGCAGCGTGTTGCTCGGAGACGACGACGTATTGAGCATGCGGGCCGGGAGGCTGCGCGCAGTGCGTTGGACCGAGGGGGCAATCGTCTTCCAAGGAGCCATGCACGCCTTGAATCCGGTAAGAAAATAGGAGAGCAAATCGCCGAGCCCATTGTTATCCACGGTAGGGCCGGCGAGCGAGAGGCGCTGACACGCGCCGGCGAGCTGCTCGAGCAAGTGGGCCTCCCGGCGCGGCGCGCGCAAAACTACGCGCACGAGTTCTCTGGAGGCCAGCGTCAGAGGGTCATGATTGCCATGGCGCTCGCCTGCGACCCGACGTTCCTTGTGGCGGATGAGCCCACGACTGCGCTGGACGTGATGGTTCAAGCTCAAGTCCTAGCGTTGCTCAAGCGGCTACAAGAGGAGCTCGGCCTGGCTATGTTGTTCATCACTCACGATCTCGCCGTGCTGGTCGAGGTCTGCGATCGTATCGCGGTCATGTACGCAGGAGAGATCATCGAAGAGGGGCCCGCGCAGCCCACGTTCGATCATCCCGCGCATCCCTACACGAAGGCCCTCGCGGCCGCTTTCCCCACGATAGGAGACCGGAGGTTCCGGCTGGCGCCTTCGGGACTCGGAGGAGATCCTCCCGATCCGGCCGACATACCGAGCGGCTGTCCCTTCCATCCGCGCTGTCCCGAGGCATTTCACGAGTGTCCCACCCACCACCCCGATCTCTATCCGGCTGGAGAAGACCGCAAGGCGGCATGCTTGCTGGTGCCACGCGCGGCCACTCACGAAGCGGCGTCGTCGTGAAGAAGGATCTTTCTCGCCCAGAGGAGTCGGGTGCAGCCGCCGACTCGCAACCGGGCTACGACTCACTTATGGAGGTCAAAGACGTCCACGTCTCGTTCCAGGGCCACGTTGGGCTTCTGGCGGGATTGCTCGGCCGCGAGGGCGACGCCGCGCGCGCCGTCGATGGAGTCAGCTTGTCGATCAAGCCCGGTGAGGTGATCGCCCTCGCGGGGGAGTCTGGGTGTGGGAAGACGACCTTGGCCCGGACGATCATGGGACTCGAAAAGCCGCGGCAGGGAACGATCTCTTTCAAAGGTGAGGTGCTGGGCCGCAACCTGCGCGCCTACCGGCGTAAGGTCCAGATGATCTTTCAAGACCCGACCGGAGCGCTCAACCCGAGACAGACGATCTATGAATCGGTTGCCGAAGGACTGCGCATCCACAAGGTTCCGGGCCGGGAAGAGAAGCTGGTGGCGCAAGCCTTGTCTCAGGCCGGTCTCCGGCCCCCGGAGCGTTTCTACCTCCGCTATCCACACGAGCTTTCGGGGGGGCAGCGGCAGAGAGCCGTGATTGCCGGAGGTCTGGTCTTAGGGCCGGAGCTGCTCGTCGCCGACGAGCCGGTCTCCATGCTCGATGCATCGGTGAGGGGCGAGATCCTTCGTCTGCTGTTGAAGCTGCGCGACGAGCTCGGACTTGCGATCATCGTGGTCACACACGATCTCGGTCTCGCGTGGACGGTTGCGGACCGCGTTGCGGTGATGT
>JACDBF010000233.1 GCA_013695055.1 Actinomycetota bacterium | reverse complement strand
GGTCAGAGGGGTTTTCTACCGGGTTTTCTGCATGCCCCGCCCTCGTAGCTCAGGGGATAGAGCACAGGTTTCCTAAACCTGGTGTCGCAAGTTCGAGTCTTGCCGGGGGCACCCACTAAAAGCCCAGGTCAGAGGCCCTTTTCGACGATGATTAGCTTCCGGCTCGCCCACCTGATAGGCTGAAAACCCCACAGAAACCCCACACACTCCCGACTTGGAGAGCAAAAATGGCGTCGATTCGCAAGGTTTCACGGCTCGCCGAACAGGGCCGCGCCCGCCATGCTTGGGAGGTCAGATACCGGAGCCCGGAGGGGGCCTCGCGCCAACGCACGTTCCTTCGCAAAACAGAGGCCCAACGCTTCGCCGCGACCGTCGAGGTTGATAAAGCCGAGGGCCGCTACGTCGATCCGCGGGCCGGGCGCGTGACCTTTGGCGAATGGGCGGCCCGCTGGCAGGAAACGACCGTCAACCTGAAACCGACGACCCAGGCGGCCCATGAGAGCTTGCTGCGGTCGGTCATCCTGCCCACCTTCGGCCATTGCCAGCTTTCCCGCATCAAGCCTATCGACCTCTCAGAATGGGTGGCGGGACTCTCCGAGACGGGCCTGAGCGCGAGCAGAATCCGAAACGCATACTTCACCCTCTCGGGGATTTTCAAGGCCGCCACCCAGTCGGGGCTCATCGCCCGCTCCCCTTGCATTGGCGTCAAGCTCCCCAAGCCCGCACGCCGGGATATGACGTGCCTTTCGGCCTCTCAGGTTTCGGCAGTCGCTAATGAGGTCCCCGAGCGGTATCAGGCTCTCATCTACCTACTGGCCTACGGGGGCTTGCGGTGGGGCGAGGCGGTTGCTTTGCGTAGAGGGCGCGTGAACCTGCTGCGGGCGCGTGTCGAGGTCAAAGAGGCGGCTCCGGAGGTGAATGGCGCGCTTCATTTCGGGGAGCCAAAGACGTTCGAGCACCGCTCCGTCGCCCTCCCGAGCTTTCTCCGGGACCTGCTGGCCGGGCACTTAGGCGCGTTCACGGCAGACGATCCGCGCGCACTTGTTTTCACTTCACCCGAAGGGGACCCGCTGCGCTCGCCAAACTTCCGACGGCGCGTTTGGTTTCCAGCACTAAAAGCCGCGGGACTCCCGGCGTCGGTGCGGATTCACGACTTGAGGCATACGGCGGCCAGCTTGCTCATCGCCCAGGGCGCACACGCGAAAGTCGTCCAGGCTCACCTAGGACACGCGTCGATTGTGGTGACGATGCATAGATACGGCCACCTAAATCCGCGAGCTTTCGACGACATGACGGCCAAGCTCGACGCGGCCTACGCGGCTCTCCCCTAACGAGGTAGCACCCCTGTGAAGGGCCACTTTGGTAGGAGAAGGAATGTTCGGAAACGCCATTTGCTTGCTCCCGCGTTCCGCGTATTCCTCCGCGTGGGAGTTCGGGACCGCACTTGCCTTGTTCCGTCCAAAGCGCAGTAGGTAACCCCTAGTCCCATCGCAGGGGTTGATCGGCAAGCTCGGTTTGGCTCCTACGGCGCGGTGTAGTGATAGAGCCCGAAGACGTTACCTACGGGGTCCCGGAAAGCACCCGTCTTCGTGTTGTCACCAACGTCGAGAGGCCCGTACACCCGTTGCCCGCCGAGCTCCTCGGCTCTCGTGAGGTACTTCTCGACGTCGTCGACACTCGCATAGACCGTGGCCCAGGTCGTGCCTTTGTCCGAGGCCCCGATCCCGCCTGCGGCGCCACGGCCGGCGCCTGTGTCGACCATGGCGTAGTTGGTGTCCTCGTCGACGTTCCATCCGAACAGCTCGCGATAGAAGGATTGGGTCCGAGAGGCATCCGTGCCTAGGACCTCGAACCAATCAACAGCCTCACCCTCGCCATCCGAAGGCCCCGAGTCCCCGGCCATGGGCTTCATCAACCCGATGAGCAGGCCGTCGGGGTCGTTGAACATCGCGAACGTCACCGCGGGAAGCTCGGTCACCGGCACAACCGTCTTGGCCCCCATCGATTCGGCCCGATCCAGCACAGCTTGAGGATCGTCGACCTCAACATAGAACGCGACCCATGGCTCGCCGGTACCGCTCCGCCCTATACCCCCGGTCATACCGGAACCACCCCGGGTATCGATCCTCGTGTAGGTCTCGGCAGCAGTCTCGAGTGTCCAGCGGAACAGCTCGCCGTAGAACTTCTTTAGAGGTTGAACGTTTGCCGCCCCTAGGTCGAACCACGTCACTGGGTAGCCCATGCCTGCTCCTATCGTCTGTGCGTTTCCAGGCGGTCCCTTTGCGAACGCAGCATAGATGACCGACGAACGGGTCCTGCGAGCGGCCCCGCAGGACAGTCTTTCAACCTGCGCAAGCCTCGACCTCGACATGGATGGAGGGAAGCTCCTCGAGCGCTCCCGACCGTCGGGGCACCGACAGCGCGCTCGCCATCTGTGCGGGTTTCTGTTTCCCTCCGCCCTGTCAGCGATCTTCCACCGCCGGGCCCGGCGACTGCCGATACAGGAGGAATGGCCACCCTTGGAATCGGGTCACTACTGACCCTACGGGACCTCCGATTCTTCTTTCGGCAGTCGAAGACACCAGCGGCGACTACCTAGCGATTGCAGCTCTGCGTCACCCTGGTTTGGCTGAAGTCCGGTGCCTCGAAGCGGTCGTGCCGGGGGAGCGGCTCACGATCTCGCCGGATGTAGGGGCCTTTGTGCTGGATGCTTCTCCAAGCGGAGATGCGACAGGGGCTCTCGTGAGCGTCGCGGAAGGCGGAGCGACGATCGGCCCTGAGGTGGTGCACCGGCAGCCGAAATCGGCCGGCGGGAGGGGCTCGAGACTCAGCTCTGTTTCACCCCTGAACACGAACTTGAGTCGCCACAGCACGCGCCGGCGAGTTCTGCAGGCACATTCGATCGGGGGACTTGGCCCCGACCTCGTCGACCGCGCACGGTTTGCATCCCCAGCTACTGGGCTGACTGGGGCGAGGGAGTGGGACACGGGCCCAACTTTGACTTGTCATGTTGGATTCACAAAGAGTCGCGTTTAGCGATCGAGTTGGCGGGACAACCGCCCTCGAGGATGACATGCGCTGGCTTGAGTACCTAGGAGATGTACTCGACGACCCGAGCATCGAGCCGCTTCAGGTCTTTGAACGGTATGCGGAGATCATCGAAACTCCGAGCGATCCGACACCGATCAAATATTCCGCTCGACTTTGAGCAAGAGGCATTCGAAGACGTCGTACAAGGTGAACTGCTGGAGTTGTCCCGGTTAGGTGGACACCGTAAGACTGAGCGCGAGCTCAGGGAAAGGAGTCCACAGGGGAGCAAGTCGCGCGCCCGCCGTATCCGGAGGAGCACCTCACGCTGCGAAATAGGACCTGAACGATGCGCGCGCTCCGGGCCGGCCGTGGTCACTCCGCACGTCATGGGGGATTGCATGGACGCTCCTTTGGAACGGAGCGTCGTTTGACAACGCGTGCGTTCCAAGAAGGGGCTTAAACTTTCGGCGGATGCCGTCGCTTCCCGAACGTTGCGTGCTCCTTATGCCTTAGGGTCGGCCGTCACATCGACGGCTTCATAGACGTCTACTTCGGGCCACCGGAGCTGCGCGCCCGCGTGGATGTCGAGGAACCCGAGCAAGCCGGAGCGCTCAAAGAAGGAGCAGAGGCGCTGCTCGACGGTTTGCCTTCGGAGAATCTCGAACCAGATCGCACGCGATGGCTCCGCGCTCAGCTGCAGGCCCTCGCATGCGTCACGGAGCGTCTGGCCGGAGATGAGATCGCCTGGGCCGAACAGCTGCGCGCGTCAGAGCCCGGATTCTGGCGGGCCACTCCTTTGGTGGCAGCTGTCGCCCTCCCAGGCGCTCTCCACCCTCGTCTTCGGGGTCGCGCCCTGCGCCCTGGGTCCCATGGCTCGCGCTCTCGGTGGGCCGGATCGGGGCTTCCTGTGAAACGTCGTCGTGCAGCCGCTCCGGTGTAGGGCTCTTCGCCAGGCGACACCTGGCTGTTCACATTATTTTCGGGCTTGCCTTGTTCCCTTCTTGTTCCTCAGACGAGCACAATACAGGCAACGTCCCGACACCTCACGACATCTGGAAAATATAGTCCCCGATCAGGGAAAGCGAGGATTTGTCCTGCTAGCGTCTTTGCCCTGCTCCTCACTGACAACGCAGGGGTCGGCGGTTCGAACCCGTCACCGCCCACAACGCAAACGACCAGGTCGGCGGGTTTTCTCAGAGTCTCCTCGCATGTCGAACAGATGTTCAACGCGGCGCGAAATCCACAAAATCCAACATCGGAATGAAGTTTGCTCTCCGGAATCAGGTTGCTGAAAGCGCGAAATCCAACACATCCAACATCCAGCGAGAATTGACCGACGCGCCTGTGGCGTTCGTTGTGACCTGCTCGACGGACCCAAAGGAATCCGGGCCGGAAGAACGCCTGAGTTGTCGTGGGGCGTGAGTTTGAAGAGGAGCAGGAAGCTAGGATGCAGTTGACCCAATCGGAAAGTGTCTAGCAAACAGGGGCAACTTCAAGTCCAATTACCCCGGAAGGAAGGCGCTCATGGGACGCGAGACGGTTGCGGCTGTTCAAGCTGCGTACGTCCTCATGGACCGCGAAGCCACCCTCGCCAGGACCCTGATCCTGATCAAGGAAGCCGCCGCCAACGGCGCGGGCATCGTGGCTTTCCCTGAGGTGTTCATCCCGGGTAATCCCATCTGGATCGACGCCGTGCCGATCTGGGACCGAGATGAGGCTTGGTACGCGCTGCTTGTCGATCAAGCCGTCGTCGTTCCAAGCGCCACAACGGACACCATTGCGCAGGCCGCCCGGGACGCCGGCGTCTACGTGATCGTCGGGATCGACGAGCGCGAGCCGCATGGAACGACGATCTTCAACACGGTCCTCTATTTCGGGTCTGACGGCAGCCTGCTGGGGAAGCACCGCAAGCTCGTTCCCACGGGGGCGGAGCGAACTGTGTGGGGCATGGGGGATGGATCCACGCTTCACACCTACGCGACTCCTTTTGGAAGGGTTGGAGGGCTCATCTGCTGGGAGAACTACATGCCCTTGGCGCGTTTCTTCATGTATTCCCAAGGTGTGGACATCTGGTTCGCTCCCACGCTTGCCCCGAGTGACTCCTGGATCGCGACGATGCGTCACATAGCGCGCGAAGGTCGTTGCTATGTTGTAGGGATCAATCCCTGCGTCCACATAGATCAGATCCCTCCGCACTTTCCTGACCGAGAGCGCGTGTACCGGAAAGAAGAAGGAGGAGAGGACAACGAATGGCCCGAGCCGGGCAACAGCGTCATCGTCGCGCCGAGCGGTGAAGTGCTGGCGGGCCCGATCAGGCACGAAGAGGCAGTTCTCTACGCGGAGGTTGATCTTGCGGAGGTTCATGCAGCTCGCCGCATGTTCGACCCGACCGGTCACTACCACCGGCCCGACGTCTTTCGGCTCGGCGTCGACACAAGTACGCGCCCGATCGTGACCGACTTCCGCGCCTTCGAGGTCGCCGAAGGCGAACCCTAGTTCGAGTGCAGGGGTCGGAGTCCGGGAAATCCAACGAATATCCAACAGACGTGGATCGAAGGGATCAAGAGGGCCTAGGTGAGACTATGCAGAAAGTGCCTCTGAACTGCGAAAAAACATGTGCTTGCGCTGTTAGACGAATTCCTCCGAGCCGCCCTTACGACCCAGGGGTCGGCGATCCACCAGATCGCAGGTCAAGAGCGTGCTTTCTACCTGCGGCTTTGTGTCTGACCCCTGTATGTGCTGAGTGCAGGTCACGGTTCTCTGACCAGCACCTTTGGCCTGATATCCAACAAGAATCCAACAAACGGAGGGGACTGCCCCCACTTCGGTTGACTCGCGGGGTTGACAGTATTCACGCTGCATAAGCAACCTCGTGAACGGCTTCGAACTCGATCGGTGTGAGCTTGCCGAGGGCGCGCTGGCGACGCCGCCGGTG
>JACDBF010000181.1 GCA_013695055.1 Actinomycetota bacterium | reverse complement strand
CTCGATGATCACATGGCAGAGCAACACCGCCTGGGCGAGCACCGGACGATCGCCCGGTTTCTTTCGCAAGGCTTCGGCAACCCTGTCCAGCTCGCCGAAGATCTGGCGAAAGCCCCACGTGAGATGCCGTTCGGCGGCGCGCAGCGTCGAGCCGGTGTCGTTACCCTGTCCCGCAACCTCTCTCAGGAAGCGCTCGAAGAAAAGACGGCTGCGGGCCTCATCGGATATCTGAGTAGCTAGAAAGGAGCGTTCGGCATGCCCGGGAACCGCCAAGAGAATTGCCGTGAGCGCTCGCTCGATGCGTTCGATGCCGGTGAGAAACATGGCGTAGTTCCACAACGCGGCCCTGCGTTGCCGGGCATCGAAGTGACTGTGCCACTGCTGCGCGTCCACCGAAAAGTCGATGTCCGTCGCGTTCCAGCGACTCTCCTCCCATAGCCGGTAGAGCCGGGCATAGGAGTCGTCTGCGTCCCTCGTGCTCGTATCGATCAGTCGCTACCCTCCGCGTAAGCTCCCAATGCGCGTTCCCATGCCCCAGTGTCGCCTATACGGGAGGCAGGCGCGGCCCTTGGTCCGGTAGCCGGGCGCTCTCACGAGGCTGGGCGGTCCCTTCTCACGAGCGACCATTGCTGATCGCCGTACTCGCCCGCCACGGAGTTGGGCCTGCCGCCATCAATGAAGCTCGAGACGACGACATCAGCTTCGATCTTTCCGCCGGCTTGGGCTTGCTCCCAGCGAGCTGCGAGGTCCGAAAAGCGGATTCGCAAGTCGTTGGCGGGCAAACGAGGATCATCGTAGCCGGCGAGGCGAGCGCCGGACAGTTGCCACAGTAAGAACGCAAGGCGATCTGCTTCTCCGCCTTTTACGCGCACGACATCGTCCGGATCGAGACCGGCTGCCGCGCGACGGGCGAACGAACCCTCGGCCAGGTCGGGCCGGTCGTACGTGAACCCATGCTCGTTGGAGGCGAGGAACTCGGTCATGGTGAGCGATGCAAAGAGGGGCGACACAAGGCCCACTCCAAGCGCCAGCGAGGTGGCGACGAGTGCAAGGGCCCTCGATCGTTTCCGGACGAACTCGTAAATAGCGACCGCTCCCGCTCCGGCGAAGGCGGCTGCCAGCATGTGAGCGGCCGGCCACACGCGCCCCTGATGAAGAAGCGTCGCGTTCCCCACAAGGTCCCAACCCAAAGCGGTACGGATCTTGGTCAGCGCGAGATAGAGCGCGGTAGCGCCAGCGAAGGCGACGAGCCCTGGAAGGTGACCCCTGCGCACGATCAGCGCAAGTCCGGCGGCGGCCAGGGGAAGGAGCATGCCCCAGGATGACAGCGCGGTAGGCAGTGACCACTCGGCCCCGAGCTCGGGAGTGATGTCGACGAAGCCCCCAAATCTCATGTAATCGTCAATCACCGGACCCGCCCACAAGGCAAACACGGGCAGCGCGGCAGCCGCGGTCATGAGAACGAAACGGGCGCGCATTCCTTTGGCAACCGTCGCTGCGACCGCAAGGGTCCACAGGGTGCCGGCGATCAGCATAGGAACGCTCACGATTCCGGTAAGGCCGAGCACCGCTCCGCCGGCGAGCAGCGCACGCGCGTCCGGGCGCGCGGCTGCGCGCAGCAAGAGCACGCCCGTGGCGGCGAGCAGCACGACGCCCATCTCGCGCGGCAACGCTGGAGGAAAAAGCTCATAGATCGAGTTCGGAGAGGCGACCACCAGATCGGCCCCGTAGCGCGCCAGCGTAGGGCTCGCCACGAAGTCCGGTTCGGCAGCCGACAGCCATCCCCACCCGCCGATCAACGAGGCCCCGGCCGCCCCGGCCCATCCGGCCGTGGGGCGCATGCGGCGTGCCAGGCAGGCGGCTCCGAGTGGGATCGCAAACACGATCACCATGTGCAAGGCATCGTGCGCAACGAGCGGCTCCGATCCGGGAACGACGCGCGTCGTTGTGGCCATGAGCGCGTGCCACCCCCACGGATAGGCGTTCTGCGAGTAGCCGGGGGCAGGCCCGGTAGGCACCGGTTGCCCGCCTAGTAGCTGCTCGGTCCATCCGAGATGCCAAGGAGTGTCGCCGGTGCGCGCTCCCGATCCCCCGCGCAGCACCGGCCAGATGAACAGCGCACTCAGCAACAGCGCTGCAGCGAGCACCTTCATCCACGGGACGCCGCTCGGCCACCGCCTCGATGCGGCGCCGTAGATGAGGATGCCGCCCGACACCAGCGGGACGATCGCGCTTGTGCCGAACACCGCGCCACCTAGAACGATGTTGGCGAACATTAGGACGAGGCAGAAAGCGCACAGCCCGACGACGGCTGCCAGAGCTCGTTCGGGAAGGTCTCGATTGCGCCCGCCGGCCTCTCGCTTTCGTCCGCGCACCCAGTCAAGCAGCATGTCTCCGCATACCCAGCCGACGCCGACGATCGCTACGAAAGATGCGAGTGTTCGCACGAGCATCTCAGCGGTCACGAAAGCGTGACCAGGATCTGGCCCGCAGCCACGGTCTGCCCTGCGGCGGCGTTGATCTCGGCCACCGTTCCCGCATGGGTAGCGCGCACGACCGTCTCCATCTTCATCGCCTCGAGCACCATGAGTGCATCGCCGGCGGCGACCTCAATCCCTAAATCCACCATCACCTTGAGCACGGTGGCGTGCATCGGCGTCCGTACGGCTCCGTCTGACGCGCTTCCCGTGTCCTTGCTCGAGGTCGAACGCGCCATAGCAG